>JACPBJ010000017.1 GCA_016180375.1 Nitrososphaerota archaeon
TTGGACCAAGCATTGTACATCTTTTTCCACTCAGCCTCAAGGGCTTCTCCTCTGAGAATAGCTTGCCTAAACTTCTCATAAACTTCTTCTGGAACGTAGAATGTAGGTTCTAGGGGCCATTCTAGATTCTTCTTTGCCAACTTCGCCTCTTCGGCTCCAAGTGGTGCTCCGTGAGCTTCAGCTGTGTCCTGCTTGTTCGGACTTCCATAACCTATGTGCGTCCTAGCAATTATGAGCGAGGGCTTCTCTTTTTGTTTCTGGGCTTCGACGACAGCTTTCTCGAAGCCTTCAGCATCATTCCCGTCTATGTTCTGGACATACCAACCATAAGCCTCGAAGCGTTTCTTTACATCCTCTGACATGGCTAATGAAGTTGACCCGTCTATGCTAATCTTATTGTCCAAATAGACATAGATTAGGCTGTTGAGCTTCTGATGGCCAGCTATCGAGGCTGCTTCGGAGGAAACTCCTTCCATCATATCTCCATCACTGCAGAACGCGTAAATCTTGTGATCTATTACTTGATGGTTAGGTCTATTGAATCTATGAGCCTGATACCTTTGTGCCAAAGCCATTCCTACGCTTGACCCAAAACCTTGACCGAGGGGCCCAGTAGTAGTCTCAACGCCAGAAGTCTCACCATATTCTGGATGACCTGGAGTCTTGCTCCCCCACTGCCTGAAGTTCCTCAACTCTTCAAGCGAAATGTCGTATCCTGTAAGGTGAAGTAGGGCATAGAGTAACATTGATCCATGTCCTGCAGAGAGTACGAACCTATCTCTATTAGGCCACTCTGGGTTCTTTGGATTGTGTCTTAGAAGGCGTGTAAATAGTACATAGCCCATGGTGGCAGCCTCCATAGGCATACCTGGATGCCCAGACTGAGCCTTCTCTACGGCATCCACGGCTAAGAACCTTATAGTATTGACACAAAGATTATCTAATTCCTTCTTACCCAAGCTGATATCCTTTGTAATGGCTGCAGACATTCCAATATGAACTTTGTCTTAACTTATATCAATGAATAGCATCTTTTGTCAGAGAATGCCGAGTTAGATACTTACAGTAATGACTAAGTAATAGTGAATAAGGATTAAATAAGCTAATACGGTAACATAAAAGCAATAAGTTCCGAACTCTTAAGTAAGATGATGAGCTTCATTCTCTCAAAGGGTTATCCAAGTGGAAACTGTGAAAGTTGCAGATAAGACAGTTAAGCGAGAATTCCCCGCGATGACCGTCGATGAAGCATATGATACTCTTAAAGAAATGCGCGTGCATGGCGCTGGAAGGATTGCCAGGCTAGCCGCACAAGCACTAAGGGATTATGCCAAGGAGGCAAAGGGATCGACTCCGAAGGAGTATTGGAAGCTTGTCTTGAAGGCTGGAGAGAAACTGAGGTCAGCCAGGCCAACTGCTGTTTCTCTTCCAAACGGTGTAAACTACGTACTGTATGGAGGAAGAACGTCTTTTGAATCAGGCGGCTCCATTGAAGATATCAGGTATGCTACGGTAAATGCGGCAAACGATTTCATAACTTCCAGCATAGATGCTGTGAAGCTCATTGGAGAGATTGGGGCCAGGCGCGTCAAGAATGGCGATACCATCATTACACATTGTAATAGTCAAGCAGCCATCAGTGTGATGAAGAAAGCCCATGACATGGGCAAAGGTATCAAGGTGTACTGCGATGAAACCAGGCCGAAGTTCCAAGGACATAAAACGGCTGCTGCACTGGCAGCTTATGGAATTGATACTACCCTGATAGTTGACTCCGCTTGTAGGCTCTTTATGGACAAAACTGACAAAGTAATAGTAGGATGCGACGCCATCTCGGTTAATGGGGCATTGGTGAACAAGGTCGGGACCTCTCAGGTTGCAGTACTCGCGCATGAAGCAAGGGTGAACTTTATGGTCGCTGCTGAGAGTTATAAAATTGATTTCAAGACGCAGATGGGCGAGCTAGTCGACATAGAAGAGCGTGATCCGACGGAGATTGCTCCAAAGGAATGGATGGCTAATAACCCCAAGGTAAAATTCAACAACCCTGTCTTTGACGTTACTCCTCCAGAATACATAGACTTCTACATCACCGAAAAGGGTATTGTGCCTCCTGGCGGCATCTTAACAATCATGAAGGACCTCTATCAATATAGGTAAGCCCTTGGGGAGGCTGGAGAGAGACATGATAATCTTCGGAGGATCAGCTGGCGAAGCACTTGCAGTAAGAGTAGCAAACCTTGCTGGTGCTAGGTTAGGCAAGATCGATCAAAAGAGGTTCCCAGACGGAGAAAAGTACTTCAGAATTCTTGATGAAGTCAAAGGAGACGACGTTGTCATCATACATCCAACTGGAGGAAGGCCGGATGAGCTCCTGATAGAATATTTCATGCTCGTCGATACGATAAAGGACATGGGTCCAAAGTCGATCAGTGCTGTAATTCCATATTTCGCATACGCAAGGCAGGATGCAAGGTTCAACCCCGGAGAGCCTTTGAGTTTCCATCTGATGACAAGGCTTATCGAGCAACTGGGGACGAACAAAATCTACACCATCGATTTGCATCTACAGAGAGTTTTGGATCTGAGAGAAATATTCAAGATTCCTGCTGTCAACCTTACAGCCGTTCCTGCGATAGCTGATTATATTGCCAAAAACTTCTATCCCAAGAACCCAGTCGTAATTGGGCCTGACATGGAAAGTGAGCAGTGGGCGAAGGTCGCCGCTGCGACGATAAAGACCGATTATGCGGTATTGGAAAAGACAAGGTTCAGTGCTACCGATGTCAAAATTAGAGCAAGAGGAGGAGAAGCGTTGAATGTTGAGGGAAGAGATGCGATAATCATCGATGATATTATCAGCACTGGCAATACAATAATTGAAGCTGCTCAGCTCGTCAAGAAGGCTGGCGCCGGTAAGATCTTCGTTGGATGCACGCATCCTGTGCTCAGCGGCAACGCCTTGGCAAAGATGTATGCTGGAGGGATAGAGGGAGTTGTCGGCACTGATACCTTCCCTGGCCCGATAAGCTTTGTCAGCGTTGCTCCGGTCATTGCTGATGCTCTGAAGAAAGGTTAGTGTATTGTACTTTAGAGTTTGTTACTCTATCTGTTAAGAATGGTTTTCCCTTAGTATAGCCTTAGGGAATGGCACGCCCCTGCATACAAACTATGCGGGGGGATCGTATATGAGATCGAATTTCTCTGTTTTAATGATCTCATATTGCTGAGAAAGCTTCTGCAATTGCATCAGATCGATGCTATTTTATTGTCATTCTCGGATTGATGATTGAGTAGAGTACTATAGTATTAGTGTATTAGTGATTGACCTGTTTTGATGTACATTGGCGTGCTTAGCCCGGGGGATCATATAAGACAAGGAAATAATGTTGATCATGTGATCTTGATAGATAAATGGTGTGTAAAGAATGGGAGCCGACGTTCTATTATTTCACTAGCCTTAAATCTACTTCACATTTCAAACTCTGAGGACTGCGGGGGTTGCCGAGCCTGGCCAAAGTCGGGCTGCGCCGTTGGATGCGCGGGACTTAAGATCGCCTTATGGCTATTGTTGGCAGGCGTTTGGGTATCCCGTCCCTTAGGGGTTCGTGGGTTCAAATCCCACCCCCCGCATTTTAACCCTCTTTTTCATGCTTTGTGGATTGCAAAAAATTCCTCTATCTGAATCTACTCGTAAATCTTGGAGTTGCAGATGAGTATTGTACCACGCTTCTGCCAAGAACTTGGTCAAGCTTTACCTAGACACTTCCGTCATAATAGCATTAGCAAATCCTGAAGACGCGTTTCACGACAAGTCGCTGAAGTTCATCAGGGAAGTCAGTAAACTCAATATACCCATCACGGTTGGGGACCCCATCCTACTCGAATTCGGAAAAGCAATTAAGCGGAAAGGCATAGGAGCCGCATTTACTGTTCTTCGGACTGTTGAACACCATAAGATCGAGTTGGCTATGCTTGACTCCAGTCGTTTATTGAGCCTTGTAGATAAATACCTGAGTGAAAAGATCGTTGTAGCAAAGTACCGATTCGACCTTATGCACTACGCTTCTGCCACTCTGCTTAATTGCAGTCACTTGGCATCTTAGGATAAGAAGCATTTCAATCAGAGTTTGGGAAGAAGGTTAACAAGGTAAATTCGATGCTTGGCTTAGCAACTTTAAATGTCAGTAGTCCACTATTCATAGAGAGGTCTTTGAAACTTGGTTAGGAACAGGCGCCTGACGCAGAAAGATCTAGTGGAGATCCGTTCCGAGATATCAAAAGAACTTGAAAAAATGACCACCTCCCAGAGGAAAGAGTACCTCGAAGCCGCAAAGGATGTCTACCGAAGCTTGTCCAAAATGACCAAAATCCGTGGACTGATCGAAGCCTAATTTGCCTGTAAATAGCGTTGGCCGGGAAGCAGAGAGGTGTGAGCCTGCTATCCTTTTCTTCCCTACCAGTATTAAATAGATCTGTTAGCTAAAACTAACCATGGACTCTGTTGTTCATTTTGAAATTCCTGCAAAAGATGTCAAGCGTGCGCAGTCATTCTACCAGAAGGCATTCAGCTGGAATATCCAGCAATTCCCCGGGTTTGAGTACTACATGATTAGCACCACTGAAAGCGACCAGAATGGGATGCCTAAGAATCCCGGTGCCATCAACGGTGGAATGGGAAAGAAGGCAGGACCCCTCAAGAATACCGTAGTCACAATTCGTGTCAGCGATATTAACACAGCTCTCGAAAAGATCGGGAAGCTCGGAGGAAAAACTGTCCAGAAGAAACAGCCCGTAGGTAATATGGGTTATACAGCCTACTTCGAGGACACCGAAGGCAATGTCGTGGGGCTCTGGCAGGGCGCCGGTATGTAGGATCGAAGCGCAAAAAATTCACTCCAACCCAGTACCTTGAATTCCCCGCGTACTTCCGCCTAGCGATAGTATCTGCTAGTTTTCTATGAAAAACTCCTTCCAAGTTTGATAATAGCCCTACTGTTTAATATAGGGAATAGCGATTTAGTGGAGCGTTTGATAAAGAGCAAGATAGCCATTCAACCTCCATGCTGTTGGATGTTAGATGTAACTGCAAAGTGTCCAAGCGTTACCATAAGAATTCTAGATAGCAAAATTCCTAACGGCTCAGATTATGTTCACGAGTTGTTTGAGATCAATGGCTCGCCGGGACAGCTGAAAAGCGTGGTCGAGGAGTTGAAAGATCATGACAATATTCATGATGTTGACGTAATGGCATCAAAAAAAGGGAGGGTATTCGGTTCGCTAAAGACTCAGTGCCCATGTGGCAAGGTTATCGCGTCTTCAAAGTGTTTCTCGACCGTGGAAGAAGGAACGCCCAATGGCACTGTAGAGTTAACAACATTCGGCAGGGAGGAGCATCTGAGAAATTTCCTTGATGATCTGGCCAGCGAGGGGACCAAAGCCAGCATCCTTGGATGGTCGTCAGAGAATGATTCACGCGGACTAACTGGAAGACAGGAACAGCGGTTGCGGGTAGCTCTTGAGAGTGGCTACTTCGATTTTCCAAAGAAAATCAAGCTCCGCAAACTTGCAGGCAATCTTAGCGTTTCACCTTCGAGCCTTGTCGAGACACTAAAGTCTGCGGAGAAAAAGATCCTAAAAGATCATTTCAACTCCAAACAGTAATTGTCTCCTAACATGTTAGGGGAAGAGGATAACTCAGCTAAGCAGTTGGGATTCAGAGATTAAGGGTATTATGGAGCATTTCCTAAAAGACGACAATATTTTACTCTGGCTTGTAGAGCTGAAAATCGTTGAGGCTTGAATGATGATAAGCATTTCCAAACTCTACTGCGGGCAGAGCACATCGGGAGACTCTCTTAGGTATGCTCGCACAGCTCACAGGCGTCCCGTTGTAGTCTGGAATTGCACAAGGCGCTGCAACCTTCGCTGTTTGCATTGTTACTCGGCTTCTGAAAATAGGTTCTATCCAAACGAGCTTACAAACGAGCAAGCCAAAGATGTGATAAAAGATCTGGCGGAGTTCGAGATACCGGTTCTGCTCTTCTCTGGAGGCGAACCATTGATGAGGAAAGACCTCTTTGAGCTTGCTTCGATTGCTAGCAATTATGGAACGAAATGCGCTCTCTCGACAAATGGAACTCTGATCACTAAAGCTATGGCAAAGAAGATCAAAGACGCAGGTTTTTCGTATGTAGGGATAAGCTTGGATGGCACAGAAAATACAAATGATGTCTTCAGAGGAATGGATGGTGCTTACGCTGCCGCTCTAAAAGGGATCAGGAATTGTTTGGCGGAGGGGATAAAGACGGGCCTTCGCTTTACAATAACAAAGCAGACGTATAGAGACCTGCCCGGAATCTTCAAGTTGGCTGAAGAGGAGAAAGTGTCACGTCTCTGCCTGTATCATCTGGTGTATGTTGGTAGAAGCAGCGGGTCGGTAAACAATGATATTTCGATACAGGAAACACGAATGCTGATGGATTATGTTCTCGAGATGTCTAGGAAGATGCATAGTTGCGGTAATGGTACAGAGATTCTCACTGTAGACAACCATGCAGATGGTGTTTACCTCTACCTCCGACTTTTGGAGGAGGACTCGACACGAGCCGATTCTGCACTAAATCTGATGAAGCTGAATGGAGGGAACAGTTCAGGGTTAGGCATAGGGTGTATTGATTCGAATGGTTTTGTTCATCCTGATCAGTTCTGGCGGAATCACTCCTTGGGTAATGTTAAAGAGAAGAGGTTCAGCGAAATTTGGAAAGACGAATCGGAGCCTTTGCTGAATACATTAAGAAACAGAAAGTCATTTTTGAAAGGCAGATGCTCGGAGTGTAAGTTTCTGGATATTTGCAATGGTAATCTTAGGGCAAGGGCTGAAGCGGTATATGGCGATGCATGGGCACCTGATCCTGCTTGCTACCTTACTGATGAAGAGATCGGGGTTGCTTAATCGATGGGCATGAGGGCTGAAATTTCAAGATGGAATTTCGATGAAAAGCCAATAATTGTATTCTGGGAAACTACGAGGGCTTGCCTCCTGGCTTGCAACCACTGCAGGGCTGAGGCCATCGGAGGAGGTTTGCCTGGGGAGCTGAATACCAAGGAGGGCATGAAACTCATCGATCAAGTGCTGGAATTTGATGAACCGAGACCTGCTATGATATTTACAGGGGGAGATTTGTTGATGCGGAATGATATTTTCACTCTTATCGAATATGCTACAAAGAACGGGCTCAGGGTTGCTGCAGCCCCCAGTGTTACGCCCCTTCTAACTACTAACATTCTGTCAGCCCTAAAGAACGGAGGAGTGCATGCAATTTCTATTAGCATTGATGGAGCTGATGCCACGACACACGATGGGGTAAGAGGAGTGCCAGGGACGTTTGATGCGAGCCTGTGCATGCTGAAGTTTGCGCAAGAAGTTGGACTGAGGGTTCAAGTCAATACAACTGTCATGAAGAGCAACTACAAGCAGTTGGCAGACATCTTCCATCTGCTCAGAGTATTGAAGATACCTGTGTGGGAGGTCTTCTTTCTGGTTCGAACAGGGAGAGGTGCTGAGCTTGAAGATCTTGAGCCTTGGCAATATGAAGATATAATGCACTTTCTGTACGATGCTTCGTATTATGGGATAACGATAAGGACATCAGAGGGCCCGCAATTCCGAAGAATAGTTTCTCAGAGATTGAACAATAATGCAAATCTTGCTAAGGGTTCGCTCTACCAAGATTTGGTGTCTAGGCTGCGCAGACTTGAAGGACCTCCGAGTAATGAGCTCAAAGCACAAACGACAGGGACAAGGGATGGGAAGGGAATTATCTTTGTTGCTCATGACGGAGAGGTATTCCCCAGCGGCTTCCTGCCCATCAGCCTAGGTAATGTAAAAGAAACTAGTCTCAAGCAGGTTTATCAGCATGAAAAAATGCTTCGAGACCTCAGATCGTCGAATTCTCTTAAAGGAAAATGCGGTTTATGCGAGTATGGAGATTTGTGCGGAGGTTCAAGGTCACGGGCTTATGCATTCTATGGAGATCCTTTGCAGCAGGATCCTGCCTGCGTCTACGAGCCTATTACTCACTTATAGACAGAATCTACCAGCGTAAGGCGTTGTCAGACAGCTTAGGATTTACATATCATATCGCCGAACCACTTCGGGAT
>JACPBJ010000211.1 GCA_016180375.1 Nitrososphaerota archaeon
CGTTAAGTTTTCTTGGAACGCCTGAAACACCTGCTGATGTAGTATTTGTCAACTTCACGTCAGGAGCTGGAGCATTATTAGCGTTGATATCTGAATCAGCAACGACTATTCTCAGCGTACTATTACCGAAAAGCTTTGCATGCGAAAGCGTGATAGTACCCGTAACTGCAGCTGCGGCCTTCGGCATGAACGCCGGAGCAGCTACAAACAGAGAACTTGCTATCAGTATGAATAGCACCGTCGAAGCCTGTACCTTCGTAGTTAACTTCCCTTTCTTAGTATCCATTCTACCAGTTCACCTATTAATTGTAGGAGGGGTTTGGAATTTGGTATATAACCATTATGGACAAATCGTCCATTATCGACAAGGATTGGGACACTGTTTTTACAAATTGGTCAACAAATTTGCTCTAGCCAGAGTAAAGCAAATCCCAATCCGTATATTTGCCCCAATAGGAATTTTTCAAGCCCTGTTTTCCAAACAGGCTCTTTTACTTGACCGGAATATTTGAGGCATATATACCTTTTTGTGCGGTTCTGTTAAGATAGCTGGACATGATTCCTATCTATTGATTAAGGATAATTACGTATCCCTCTTCTCCCCTATCCACATGAAACCATTTATCTCCCTAAAGCCAGCTTCTTTCATCAAGCCTCTTGTTAACCCAGTAGGCCTATGGTCTCCTCTACTTGACTCGGGACTATAATAAATATTGGTTGCAATAAGTCTGCCATTTTCTGCAAGATGTTTACGGAATGTCTTAATCGTTTCTTTTGCATCGGGAACATGCTCGATCACATCCAGGCACACAATTGTATCGTAGGTTCCTAGCTCTGGTACTTGCGATTTGTAGTCCAACAGTATCATCTTGACATCTGCTCGATTCTTCTCAAACAGAAATTTTGCAAAGCGTTCATTCTGCGAGCCACGCATATCAAGATAGGTTACTTTGTGGCCCCGTCGCCAAAGAGCAAGAGACAGGTCGCCTATCCCAGCACCGTAGTCCAATACGGTTCCCTTGCATTGTGAAATAACCCAATTCCTGAAGCGTCTCTGCTGCAAGCTCATGTGCCAATATGCCAGCTGAGCCGGATAGTACGGTATCTTCTTATAGAGTTCTACTTCTTCCTCTTCGGTTTTTGGCCCTGCTTGCTCCCAAGTTTCCTCGATGAGTCTGCCTGCATTCTTCAGCATCCTCTTGATATCGGCAGGACTTGTCCCATAGAACCGGCTTAACGTTTCGATCAACTCTCTGTTCCAGATTACGATTTTTCCTTGTAAACCGTTAAAATATGAATATGCAGATGCGAGCGGCCTCCGAACAAAAATTGGCAGCCTCCTGCCCATCCATAAAGCGAATTGACGTTCCATAGCAGTCGCAATTTCTATTCGAATCAGATTATTATAGATTCAGTATCGATGTTTCAAGTTCGTTGGACATGATTCTCCTTTCTGGACATCATTTGCAGTATCGAACTTAAGACTAGCCTTGATCCATGTCCAAACTTTTGACAAAGATTTTATGTCCTAAGGTTTGACAGAATCCGTGTGATATTTTCTTTTTACGCCTCATAGGCGCTTAGCAATAGCACTCGGTTCTGGTACTTCTTGAGCTTTCTTACTAATCGCTCATCTGCTGTGATAAGTTTCGCGTCCTCTTCTTCAGCCAGTGCTAAATAAACGGAGATTTCCATGGCCTTTTCTATTAAATCGTATGGAGGCTTTCGATTATGAACTGCATCTTGTACAGTGCTTTCACCGCACTTGAGCCGATTGTCTTAGTGGCATTAGGATGAGACCGTAAAGCGTTTCCTACCTCGTAAGCTATCAATCCTGGGGCCAGCAAATCGACCTTCCCGTCAGCATAGTGTTCTCTGAGTTTTACGGCCTTCCCTCTACCTGCCTCGTGGGCGTACCACTTAACCGCTACTGAGGCATCGAGGACGAATATCGGTGCTTTCTCCAATAACGGATTACCTCAACGCTGCTCCACTCTGGCACTGGCTTCTCTCCAAGCGTCGCGGCAATCTTGTCCTGCTC
>JACPBJ010000018.1 GCA_016180375.1 Nitrososphaerota archaeon
TTGCGTGCTCTTCATACTCCTCAAATGATATGTAATGAGGGCAGTCTTTCAAATCCCAATCGACTTCACATCTACCTTTGCTGCAGGGCAAGAGTACTCCAGAAGGGGGTCGGACATAGCATTGGAAGTTGCCTTTACCTTTCACCATCGGGAATCCAAAGTCAGAAGAATATTGATCCTGAAGTTGCTTTGTCGCAGTGAGTATGTGAGCCGATCCAAGGAATTTGCATAGTGCTACGGCTACTGCTGACTTTCCAAAGCCTACTGGCGCCTCGAGGAGGATAAACTTCTTGGAGCTTAATGCATTCTCTAACTCCTTGAGCACATTTTCCTGAGGTGGGCGAATTGATTTGAACGGAAAACAATTTCTAAGGGTAAAGGGCTGTTGCACGTCCCTCTCAGAAGTATCTATATTCCCACATCTAACACAGATGAGCTTTGACCTTTCTACTTTCATTCGGCTGCCACATTTTGAGCAAAACTTCAGTTTGGAGAACCCAGCCATGTGCTTACGACTTGTCTTAAAATGATAGCTGAGGGTAATTTCATCACTTTACATTTTATGGTATACAATGACCTAGAGTCTTAGAGGCGAATTTAAACACAGAAATCGGTACTATGATGTAGGTTGTTTGGATGGGTGGAGATAGTCCTGAATCACGGACGATAAAGGGGGTTCAAAGTTCCACTCAATTCATCCTAAGAAGAATTCAAGAATAAGATTGCTACGAGTTTTGCTGGGTCCTCTATATGGCCAGGGACGAACGAAACAAGGAAAGGATTGATCAACCTAGCGAAAGGAGAAAGGGTTGGATTAAAAATAGCAAGGATATCTCCAGATGTATAGGAGGTAACGACACCTAGGGAAATAGCAAAACTCAGAGGAGCGACAGAACTGGATTTTGTCACCTAAAGTCTCCTACATTAGACCTCCGTCAAGTGTATTTTTAAATAACAATCATAACAAAAATAACACGACTCATAGGACCTATCCCATCGATGGGACAGGCCCCTAAGACCTAAAAGAACCTCGTTTGGTAAAGTCTAAATATGTGCAAATACATACTTTGATTATGAAGTCCAAACAAACAACTACCCACATGACGATAACAGTTCCGCTAGACCTAAAGCGTGAGATGGAGGCGTATCCTGAGATCAACTGGAGCAGAATAGCCACAAAGGCCTTTCAGGGACGCCTCGAGGCCGAGAAGGTTCTTGGGCTCTTTGCAGAACCAGAGATAAGCGATGAAGAGGCAATACAGAGAGGTCTCAAGCTAAGGCACAAGCTCCTAGAGAAGACAAGATAGGACTAGGCGTCTTCTCCTTGCTTGAGCGGAGATACGTTATCGATACGACCGTCATTGTGGCGTGGTTGTTGAAACCGAATGGGTTGTCGGGAAGAATAGTCCGTAGCCTTGAGCTTGAGCTCTATACGCCCTACAAGGCTGTCGACGAACTTTGGAGCCACAAATCGGAATGGTCAAGAAAGAATCCAAACATAGACCTGCGCAAATTCGTGGACCAACTGCAATATTATCTGCGTATTCAATACCTTAAGCGAGACTCCTCATATTTGATGGAAGCAGAGAAGATGATGAAACAAATCGATCCTGATGATGCCGAGTTCGTAGCACTCGCGCTTGAACTTGACGCGCCCATTTGGTCATACGACCCTCATTTCAGGCAGCAAAATAAGGCCAGAGTCATCGGAAGCGACTACATCGTGCGAAATTCCTCTGACATCCCGGCACTCTGGGAAGTTGTGAAGAAAGAATACCTTGAGCTGACTCAAAGAAAGCCAGAGCCTTAGGTGGATCGAAAAACCTGAACTAAGTCCCAAGTTCCACCGGAGCCCGCACCCTGCAATCACCATTTCAAAAAGAGGGACGGCAGGTTGGGCAAGTCAACCTAACCCATTCATTTGGCTAACACCTCTAGACTCGGCATATTCAAAACCTTAAAACGAGCAAGAACACAATCCTGCCTCAAGCCGGGGCAGCAAACGTACTGCCGGAAAGGGATAGGAAGCCCTTGACAATGGTCGCCTAGCCTGGTAGGGCGCAGGCCTGCTAAACCTGTAGAAAGTCTGTGGCCGAAAGGCCTCGTGGGTTCAAATCCCACCCCCGGCGCCTATTCTGCACTTATTTGAAGCGCCTTGATTTCTTTTTGTCTTTCTCAAAAACTTTCGGAATAGCAGAGGAGTTCACTATGGGATTGCCCTGAATAGTAATCCCCTTCAAAGCCTGCTCCATGCCATCCTTCTTTAACAGAATCTTGAGCATAACCCAAAGAGTTCTAAGCAAGTTCAATTCGTAAAAGGTTCTCTCCTTTTTAGGGTTTGTGATAGAAGGTTCTGGTAATTTTTTGATCATCAACCTGACCCGCTTTATATACGGGGGTAGGGGTACTGCACAACGAGGGATCATCAGGATCCTTACTCCTTTTCTATACAAATCAGAGGTCTAAAGACCCTTTCTCGCAAACGTCAAATATGCTGTATGTCCTATCATACGCATCGACGGCCTTGTCATCCCTACTCTAGCCTCTAAATCTCTGGAAATGAGTTCCAAACTCAAGACATCGACGAAACCCTTCTCCAAAAGCTCGGCAGTGAGCTTCTCCGCCTGGTTCATCGTTGGAGATATTGCAGCTAGCATGCCAGAGCCCTTCAATGCCTTCTTGAAAGGTTCAACAAGGGTCCATGGATCTCCAACATCGATAATAGCGATGTCAGCATCATCAACATCGATGCCTTCCTTTGCATCCTTCTTTGTTATTGTCACGTAGTCCAGAAGGCCAGCCTTTTGGAGGTTCTTCTTCGCAACATCAACGAATTCCTCCCTTATTTCATATGTATAGACATGGCCATCAGGTCTAACAAGATTTGCCATAAATGCAGTCAAGGCACCGCTTCCAGTGCCTGACTCTATCACAATCTTCCCAGATGACAGTCCTGTCCAAGCTGCTATAATTCCCAGATCCTTTGGATAAACTACTTGCGTCGGCCTTGAAAATTTCATCAAGAAATCAGCTATAGTAGGCTTTAGTAGTCTAAAGGCTCTGCCAGTGCTTGACTCTATGCTTGAACCATACTCTTTGCCTATGATAGAATTATGTTCGATGAAACCTGCATGAGTATGCACCTTTTCTCCTGCCTTGACCTTGATGAGCCACGTCTTACGCGGCTTGAGATATAAGAGGACAAACTCGCCATCTTTTATGGAGTTAGAGGACATAACCAAAAGCCCTTAGAAACACAGATTTAAATAAGGAAACACCGTTATAGTTGCAAGGACAGATAAAATAATGTCTGAAGGAGAGTCGGCTCCGAATGATGGAGCCAAGGGCGGACAGGACTTCCAAAGGCACCGATTCCCGAAGGTCTACTTCAAACCCAAGCCAGTTAAGATTGGCGAAGAACGTGATGTAACAATAGCCGAAGTCAGCAAGCGCGGGGATGGCGTTACAAGAATTGACGGTTATGTAATATTCGTACCAAACACAAAGCAGGGAGACACTATAAAAATCAGAATTGACGAGATAAGGCCCAACTTCGCTATTGGAAGTGTTGTAACGTCTTCAGCAGCACCGCAGTAAATTTAATTCTTACTTGGGTTTTCAAACTGAATCGGGCTCAAATTAAGTTGGGGGTAGGGCGGACTTTTACCGATGGGTTGAACCAATCTTTGGTAAGGACTAGATTCCATACTCCCACATTTTGCTGGGCAGCTATGTCGCCTCTGCATGCACTTGAAAAGACCAGTGAATCAATTCTTTACAATTTTTAGGGCTTATATGGCCCGTCTCTTAATTGAGCATATGGCCTTTAAGAGGATCGTTTCGCTTCTGCCGACAGCAACTGAAATTCTATTTGCTTTGGGAGTTGGAGATAATATAGTAGCAGTTACACATGAATGTGATTATCCTCCAGAGGCTAATAGTAAAACAAAGATACTTTCCACTAGGATTGATCCAAACAAGAGCAGCAGGGAGATAGATTCGCAAGTTGCATCGATGCACGCAGGTGGGCAAAGCATCTACGAGATAGATGGTGAGCTACTTGACTCTCTTCAGCCAGATCTAATAATTACCCAGACTCAGTGTAAGGTTTGCGCTGTATACTTTGATGAAGTTAAACAGACTGTTGAGGAGATGAGTTCCTTCGCTAGAGTTGTACCTCTAGAGGCCAACAGCACTGACGATATTCTGAGCAACATTATACACGTTGGAAAGCTTGTCGGTGCTGAGGAAAGAGCCAAGAAGTTAGTCGATGGCATAACAAAAAGAATCGAGCAAGTAAGAAGCGCCACTAGGAGGATGCCAAAGGTTGCAACCTGCTTCATAGAATGGTTAGACCCGATCTACCTAGGAGGACATTGGGTGCCCGAGATGATAGAAATCGCCGGAGGTTTACAGCCAATACAGCAGAAATGGGCTCCGTCTATTCCGAGGAGATGGGAGCAGGTGCTTGAGGCTAGGCCTGAAGTTTTGATAATAGCCCCATGCAGCTACAAGCTCGACAAGACTCTGCGGGAACTACCACATCTAGAGAGATCGGAAGGATGGGAAAACATTCCTGCAGTAAAGAATGGTAGAGTCTTCGTAGCGGATGAGGGTTATTTCACAAGATCCGGGCCGAGGTTCATCGATGGCCTAGAAATTTTGGCTTCAGCGATTCGCCCAGAAATCTTTGGAGAAGGGTTTATGGCAGATAAGGAAATACTGAGAGTGTCCAGACTCGCGCATCAGGCTAATTGGAACTTCAACAAAGTTTCGTAAGCCCACACTTGAGTTTGGCAAAAAGAGCACATCAACCCAGCCCTCTAGTACGTAAATTGGAAATACGTTTGCTGGCGCCATTGACAGTAAAACACATCATATGACCTTGAAACCTTAGTCTGTGTTAAACCAATGCCAGCTGCGAGCATTCCTAAGTGGAACGGATCTGCATATAGAGCAGATATAATGGTCAGAAATGCTAAGGTGCGAGCTTAAGGTGCAAGATAGATGGGATCAGAAGTACGCGGGCTGAAGGGAGCAGCAGTATTATGGACAGGTGGTAAAGATTGTTCTATGGCCTTTTACAAAGCAGAATTATCGGGTTATAAAATCGAAAAATTAGTTACATTCACTCCCAGAAAGGGAAAGTTTCTCGCTCATCGCCTAAGTTTCATGAAGTATCAGGCGCAAGCGTTAGCTACTCAACATCTTCAGGTTATCGTCGAGGAACCATTCAAACAAAACTACAAGAAAGCGATCCTCTCCCTGAGAGATCGTTACGGAATAGAAATCCTTGTGACAGGTGATATAGCGGAAGTCAATGAGCATCCAAATTGGATAAGTGAATGTTGTCAACACTCCGGTGTTGACTTGTTGACGCCCTTATGGGGATTTGATAGATGCAAACTTTTGCAGAAGATTCTTTCTTGCGGATTCAAAGTGATCTTCTCCTGTGTTAAGAAACCTTGGCTCTCTGAAGATTGGCTCGGTAGAGAACTCAATAAGAATTCCATAGAAAGGTTGTCCAGAATAGGGCTGGAAAAAGGGTTCGATATTTGCGGAGAACAGGGGGAGTACCATACTTTGGTATTAGATGGGCCGATATTCGAAAAGAGCTTCCAAATAGGTTCTTATACGAAACATAAGAGGAATTCTATTATGTACCTGGATCTGCATGACGTAGCCTTGCAGGATAAAATCCCTCTATCCATTGAGGCAATGAGGACAAACGCAGTCTCTCGCTTTAGATGAAATCTCGGCCCTGTGTTCCTGTGCGGTCTTCACCTCGCTACACCAGCAACCACACGTTAGAGGGCCCAAACATTCGAAACTTTTCCCGCAAAGTTCACAGTTAAGCACCCTAGCCATGAACCGTCGCGCGTAGTCCGGTCTTGAAGAGTTAAGTCTTTAGCTTCCCTTTCGAATAACGAGATAATAGTGGTTGGTTGACCTGTCCAAACCTACATCTCCACTTTTTGTTAAGGGAGATTGTGGCCGCCGGAACGCACCTCTTAGGCTCGCCACCAGTCAAAAGAAAGGAAACTCACTTTCTTAGCTTCCATATGGGGTATGGCAACTGCAAACTGCTTTCTTACAGTAGTAGCAAGGCGTCCAGATAGCACTATCCCTGTTGCTGTAAGGTTCTCTTCTGGTAGCATAACCTGAACAAGATAGGGTGCATGATCGATGCCTGGTCCATGCTCATACACAGCAAAATCACATCCAAACTTTATCCCTGGAGTTACTACGTAGCCCGACCTTCTGAGCTCCCTGTAAACGAGATATTTTTCATCGAAATACATGTATTCACTCTTGCACTTCTTCTCTAGGTCTTTCTCTTTGGCCTTCTCTCCGGTTTTGGCGTTGTAAATTATGATCTTTCCTTCCTTCGCAAGGTAATACCCCTCTATCAGATCTAGAACTAGTGGAGCATCGAAGTCTGCACCCCTTGGCTTTGGTATACCAAGAGGCTTACCGTAGAAGTTGTCCTTGAATATCTCTCTCGCTGCTACTATGTCCCATACCACTATTCTATTCTCTACCAGTTCAGCTCTTACTTTTGAACCTGATACCATTTCTGCTATAGCCCAAGTGCCACTATTGTAATGGAATCTGATGCTGTTAGGCAGAGATCAGAGAGACCTTCAACCCTCTCGACTATATCCTTCAGCATCATGACATCCTTAATGGAGTCCAGTTTCATAAGTCCTACAACAATGGTTCGATACTCGTCATCGATCTGACGCTCAAGTTTCTGGATATGGTTTGCAGTTTCAAGTGCGGAAGCGGGGTTTATTGAGAGGGCTCTTACCATTTCACTTAGCCTCTGTACAGATTCGACTGCCATCTCGATTAGATCTTTTAGCTCTTCTTCTAGTTTCCCTCTTTTCAAAACTTCTGGCTTGATGAAAGAGAGGCGGAAAGCAATGCCGCTCACAAACCCCGCTATCTCTTCGACACTATACGCTGCTCTTAGAATATCCTCCCTGTTCATCATCAGAGTACCAACTTCAGCAAGTTCTCTAGTTAGAGCCCTTCTGTAACCCTCGGCATCATCCTCCGCCTTTCTGATCTTGGCAAAAGTGCTCTGTAGCTCGGTCTTTTTGCCCCCCAAAAGCAGGGTGTATGCAGCGGATAGATCCCTAACAGAATCTAATACTCTCCTAGTTTCATCTTGAAGTACGGAGAGTGTTTTTCTCCTTGCCTGGACTTCTGATTCCCCAGTAAACATAAACAATCACTTCGCAGACGCATCACGTACTAATAAGATTATACCACTGATGATCTGGTTTTTTCTTACTCATCAACACAGTCTAGTTAATTATCTATGTACAGTGTCTATTGCTCGTCATACGCCAGCGTGCAAACTAGTCGGGGGAGGGGAACATGGAGCAAGAAGATAATGGATCTTAGATGCGGCGATTGTTGACACATGATCTAGCCTGTGGGGGATTAATGAAACCAGAAGAGGAGACCAATAAGGAATAATATCCTCTATGATCAACTACAAAGTAGTCCCTATCGGAAGAGCATTCTCGACGGCCCTCTAGGATAAAGGCGCTCAAGTGCCAAGATGACTTGCAGGGTTTACCCAAGGGTGCTACAGATAGGGACGCCCCGTTTAGAAGGCCGGTAAGTCTATGGTTAAAGCCATGCCATGAGCCTGTGCCTGTCAGAGGCGGGGTACAAACCCTATACGCTTAAGTGCGATTGATCCAAAGTAATTGGTACGTTGCTTGGCAGGAAAGAGGACGAGCTTATACAGAAAGTCGCTCTCTTTATACGAAATCTCAACCACGAGGCTGAGAAAGGTTCTCTGATAGTTGTGGAGGGCAAGAGGGACAAGGCTGCCCTGAGATCTTTGGGATTCTTGGGGAAGATGGTGATGCTATGCCATAATGGAAGCATTAACAGCCTTGCTGAATCTGCAAGTTCGTACAAGAAGACAATTCTGTTGCTTGATCTTGACAATGAAGGCAGAGTTTTGACAAAGAAGGCTGCCAAGATGCTTCAGGGCAAGACGGTAATCGACCTTGCATACAGAAAGGAATTAGGGGCGCTCACAAAGGGCAGGATTAGACACGTCGAGGAATTGATAAGGTTCAAGGATTTTATCATGCCTATAGGAGCTTAACAACAATAAGTGGTGAATTTAAGATTGCCAGATTCGGCTATCGTAAAGTATCATGTAAAACTAAAGTTCGAAGTAGATGGTGTTGTAGAGAAGGCTGACCTAATAGGAGCGATATTCGGACAAACTGAAGGGCTTTTCGGCCCCAAGATGAACCTGAACGAGCTCCAGAAAACCTGGAAGGTTGGTAGGATAGAGATCAACCTTGATTCCAGAAATGGTAAGACCTTCGGCGACGTCATCATCCCTATGTCTACAGATATTTCTACTGCATCGCTCATCGCTGCAGCTGTAGAGAATGTCGACAAAGTAGGTCCTTGCACGGCTCACTTGAAACTCATTGGTGTTGAAGATGTAAGAGCTACCAAGAAGAAGGTCATAGTAGACAGGGCAAAGGAGATCATGAAAGAATGGGCAACAAAGATTGAGAGTTCTACAGAAGAGGAACTCAGAGATGTTGCTGAATCAACAAAGGCTGCCAAGATAATCTCCTTTGGCAGAGAGGAACTCCCTGCAGGCCCGGGCATCTACGCATCTGACACAGTGATAATAGTTGAGGGCAGGGCTGATGTATTGAACCTCTTGCGTGCAGGCATCGAGAATACAGTTGCCGTAGAAGGCACTAACATTCCCGAATCCGTCGCCAAACTATCCAGAGAGAAGAAGGCAATCGCTTTCCTCGATGGAGACAGAGGCGGCGATATGATACTGAGGGAACTGCAACAGGTTGCGCGCGTTGAGACGGTGTACAGAGCCCCGCAAGGTAGAGAAGTCGAAGAATTAACACCTGTTGAGATTCTGGACATACTACGCAGAGAGCCTGCTCCACCTCGTCACGGGTCTCCAAGGGAGGAACATAGAGAATTCCGTAGGGAAGAGTACAGAGAGGAGCGCAGAGAATTCCGCAGAGAAGAGCCCAGAGGCCCTCCAGTTCAGCTGCCCAATGGGCTTGCAGAGAAGACCAAGGAAGTCTTTCCGCAGATTAACGGAACATTGGAAGGGGTAATCCTCGATGAATCTCTGGCACAGAAGTCGAAAGTTCCTGTAAGCGAGCTCGTCAAGACGCTGCAATCAACGGAAGGTGCAAAGTACGTCATATTTGACGGGATAATAACCCAGAGAATGCTAGACGCCGCTGAGAAGGCTGGAGTCAAAGCAATAGTAGGGCATCGCACTGGCGAAGTGACAAGAAGAGTAGAGGTTCTGACAGCCACATTCAGAGATGCTGGGCTAGAGTAACTCCATTTAGATGATTGTAAGCAGGTTTCAGAGGAACATCGGCATAGCAGTAGTGCAACCGGAAGACCTTCAAGACCTCTGGACGCTAAGGCGTATAATATCTCCTAGCGATGAAATCTCGGGAGAGACTACCAGAGTAATCAAACAGAAGGGCGAATTTACCAGACCCGACAAGGGCGAGAGAATCAGCGTCAGGGTGAGCATGGAAGTTGAATCGGTGAAACTTGATGGCACGCTTGAGAGGCTAAGAGTTACTGGCAAGATTCTCGATGTTTCTGAGGAGTTTCTGAGCAAGGGCGAGCACCACTCGATGACCGTTTCTATAGGTCGTCCTCTAGTGATCAAGAAGAAGCATTGGCAGGACTTTGAAGCCAAACTCATACACGAGTCTTCAAAGCCCAGCGAGAGGCTGATTCTCGTCGCCATAGATACTAGGGAGGCTGGGGTTGGGGTTCTTTCTGGAACTCACCTGAAGATTCTGCCGCAGATTGATTCAGGGATATCGGGCAAGATGTACGAAACTCAGTCGTCTCTTTCGAAGTATCTCTCAGAAGTTCGCGATGCCATATCTATTATGCATAAAGAGGGAAACAGGATAGTAATTTTTGGGCCGGGGCTGACAAAGAATGCGTTGGCGAACCTTCTTTCGAAGGATAGCAGACTTGCTTCTCAAACAAGGATAATTGAAGGGCTTGATGTTGCTGGTGAGGACGGTCTCTTTGTTTCTCTAAAGTCTGAAGCATTGCGGAGAGTAATTTCCGATGCTACCATAGCGACTGTGCAGGCAGTATTGGATGAAGCGATGAAGAGAATTGCTAGGAACGATGATAGAGTTGCCATGTCACTTGTGGGCACTTTGGAGGCGGCGAAGGCTGGAGTTGTGGAAGCCTGCCTTGCTTCAAGTAAACTCTTCGAGAAGGGTGTAGAATCGAGCATTGTAGAACTTCTCAATTCGATTGAGAAGTTTGGAGGGAAGACGTACCTTGTCGATTCTTCCACTGATGTTGGGAATCAGGTTGATGTCATGGGAGGCGTGCTGGCATTGTTGAGATACGCGATCTATAGAAACACCTAGATCATTGTTGATTCTTAGTGTGTTACTTTAGTGTGTTAATTTTGGTGTGGTAGGTCATGCTCCCTCAGGAGCTGGCTCACTCGGAGTGGTTCCAAAGACTAGTCGTTGAATAAACATTATCACATAACCCGTAATTGTTCCCACAAGAAATAACAAGGCATCGCCACTTACCCTGTTTAGGAGCGTAAGGTAAGCCATCAAACTTGTAATTATTGCCAAGAAGCCCGCCAAAGCAACCGTTAAATTTCTGTTATGTCTGGTTGCAATAGCTAAGTATTTGTTATCAGCCTCCGCTTCATTTTGTTTGTAGGTGATGTACTTTCCAGCAAGCGTATCAACTAACTTAATCAGATTTTCTACTGATTCAGGCGTCCACTCGGCTTTCTGAGGTTCCTCCTTGGGCTTATCGCTCACATGTCCCATGAATTGTTCAGACTCTACTCATTTATTGTTATCTAATCATTGAAAAAGCGGTAGCAATTCAGGCATATGTGTTCATGGCTTTCTTTAGAAGCTCCCTCCATTTGTCCTGTCCATTAACTACATCAATTTGAGCCACCTGAGCTGGCGTTTTATTCTCTAACGTTTGGTTTTGTCTTAATACAATAGCCATATTTTTCGGAAAGGAATCCTATACTTCTTTGATCCTTTGCTCACATTACTTTGTGGATAAAACAAGCCATTCCAAGTACTTCTTGGAAACATCGCTTGGGCTTAGTGTGACAATCTCAGGCACTTCGTAAGAGTGCTTGCTTTGGATAAAATTCCTTAACTTGATAACTTTAGAAACAGTCGTTTTGTAAATCGCAAGAAACTCATCAGCATCCTCGAGTTTGCCCTTCCATGTGTAAAGAGAATTTACCTTAACTATGTTCACGCAAGCGGCAAGTTTCTTTCCTATAGCTTCCTTAGCGGCACTCCTAGCCTCCTCCAAACTCGGATAAGTGCACAGCAATATCCTAGATTTCAATTAAGCAACCATTATAATAATCCCGAAATAAAAGCAGTGCAGATGGCAATAGCACCCGACACGGCAGTCATAGTAATCGCATTCCTTGCCCTCTGGGGAGCTTTGTACGCTATTGGGAAATATGGAAAACTTGACCAGAAAGGCTTCAAGATAAGGCCGTTCTATATGGTTTACAAGACCGCAAGAGTAGATGGCATTCTAGGAAGATTAGCCCAATCCAAAACCCTCTGGAAGGTCTTCGCCAATTTTAGCGTAGGATTGGGAGTCATACTCATGATAGCTGCGATAGGATTCCTTGCAAACAACCTGTACAGCTATTTCTTCGTGAAGCAGAGCTTCTCCGAGGTTGCGATTCTCGTGCCTTTTGTAACGATAAGGAACACGGAGGTTCTCCTCTACTTCTTCCTCTCGCTTCCGATAATATTAGTTGTTCATGA
>JACPBJ010000019.1 GCA_016180375.1 Nitrososphaerota archaeon
TTATTAACATTGTCGTCTTTCTTGACTTTGATTGCCGTTACAGTTACGTTAAGCTGCTCAGCGACGCCTTGGAACCCCTTCTTCTCGAATAGTTCCATCAGCGCCATTTCTCCACCGGGTATACCTCTGTTGTTAATTACATATGGAGCAGGATTACCGGGCTGACCTTCAGCATAGAATAACACGAACTCCTTGGCAGGAGGGCGGTCAGGCTCATCAACTATTATTGCACCATAGAGCCCCATTTTGATGTGCTGAGAGATTGTCTTGCCTCCATCTGACGAATGACAGTGGAAATAATAGATGCCTGCCGTAGTCAGCGGATATTCGTATGTATATTCGCCGTTTGGAGGAACCATTGAGCCTGCTCCCTTACCTGCTATTATGTTAGCCTGAGAGCCATCCATCTCAAACTTGTAACCTCTGAGATGTGTATGCAAACTATGCGTGATATTGTGTTTATTGATCAGCTTTATCCTGAGGATTTCTCCAACCTTTCCTGTCAATGTTGGTGCTGGCACCGTTCCGTTGTACGTCCAGACCTCCCAAGACGCGTCTCCTACTGTCATTCGCTTCGGCTCGACGATGAGAGTGTATTCTCTCACGTTTTGGCCTATTGCAAGTGGGGCTTGCGGAATCATTTGCGTGAACTGCGGTTGTGCAATGAAGAAACCGAAGACGGTTCCGATGAGGAGTCCTACGCCTATCAGCAGAGCAGCGCCCTTGCGCGCTCCGTTACCCTTCTGAGCGTTCATCATAAGTTAGGAAATCCTAACAATCCAGAATATAAAGTCCGGATATGATTTTCAACATTGATAATCACTCAACGCTGATGATCAGATATGATATGCCGGGGGTGGGTCTTTCGTCATTAGGATTTCGAACCCACGACCTCCAGATTATGAGTTACGCCCAATTTTGTGGAGGCTGGCGCTCTAACCAGGCTGAGCTCTCGAGCAGTTAGAACCCCGGCTGCCCCGGCAAAGCGTACTCAAATGGCATCAGTTTAAAATCATTCCGTAAATTACAATATTGCAGTAATTATTGTCACAACAGCTCCTAAAACAACAAGGGCGATGCCACCCCTTTTCGCTACGGCTGTAACTCTGTCCAAAATTATGGAAAAATCGGCGAGTAATTTTTCTCCTATGACTTTAACTTCAACTTCGACTACGCTCACATTAAAACCGCTTTGAGCCATTCTGGAAGAGGCTCTTTTGATATGTTCCCTTACAATTGCGGCAGTTTCGCCTACTTGTGTAATCTCACCAAGAGCCACGTAACCATTTTCGTTCATGACCTTCGCAGCATTGAAATGCGTATCAGTGGTGCACATCTCAATCAGATTTAGTTGCTCCTTGGAAACCTCCTGCACGAGCTTTTCCCTGAAGCCCATAGACGCGTTATTCGAATCTATGCTAAGCAGCGTGTAGATGGCATTTTCAATCTCAAAGACGATAACTCCGATTCCAGCTGGACCTATATCAGGCTTGAGACTCGCCTGCAGCTCTGATGATTGCGCGTGGCCGATTTTGAAAGGCTTCTGCTTCACATTAAGGAGTTTCTGCAGCAAAGTTGCAGCTGCTTCGATGGTAGCATCGCATTCTTCCTTGTTTGGAGTTTCGCCTAATGAGTTATGAGCATCTATAACGAATGCTCCCTTGTAGCCTAGTTCCAGCGCTTTTCTTTCGATGGTTTCTTTCACCGTTCTTGGAAAATCTTCCATGCCGTGAGGAGCGAGCGTAATTATGACAAAGGCAAAATCTCCGAAGGCCATGCCTGTTACGGTCGCTTTTCCTACAGTTATTGACATGGGCATCGTGCAGGTCTTCCCTGCTCCTATAGTCCTGAGGTCTTCCAGAGAGGCCAGAAACTTCTCCACAGATGTTCTTGATGGAAGGTTAAGATCGTGACCTGATACACCATGAAGAACCAAAGGTGAGTAACCTTTGCTTGAGAACCATACCTGCAATTCATACGGAATATTGCTACTCCCAATGGGATAGAATGGTCCCGGGTGTATCTCAGGCACTACGACAACTGGCTTTCCATCGCCTTCAAAACTAATGATCTTCGTTTTCACCTTTTCAGTCGACGATTCCTCTTCGAAGATGTCTTCAAAGAGTTTCGGCTTGTTTTCGGCCCAAGCGTGGAGAAAAGCCCTCAGCATCTTAAGCGGGGATCTCTTGATAATAGACTTCCCTGTTCTGTTAACTACAGCTAGATACATCGCGCAAGCAACTGCAAAGAGCATTCCCAGAATAGTAACTGTTACCTGAATAGTTGCAAGGTACATCGGATTCCACATGGTTAATGCAAACAGCTGCGCAAAAGGCTGAATAAACGCCACAGCAAAACCAGACGCAACATCATCGAAGAAAACTGAACCAAGAACTATCGTCTTGAGAGCGATTGCAGAAAACATGCCGAATAGAAGGAACGAATAAAATTTTTGTGGAGAAGACGTTAGAAAAGAAACGACGAATCCTATCAATATCATGAGAGCCCATAACAAATTTGAAATCGCCGCTATAATCACGAGCCTTCTGAAAGTTGCAACAGGGTTGCCTCTCAGCAGGAACATCTCCAGGCCCACAGAAAGAAAGATCATGGCAATGAAAAGCCCTGGCGCCGCAGCGTCTAAAGACGATACTCCTATCCCTAGTCCCACCGGAAGACGAGCCAGCAGTAAGACGAGTAATCCTGAAAATACGCCAAGCGCTACCGCAACATTTCTTGATGGAAGAGTAAATAGTAGATTATAGCGCCTATGTATGTTGGAAGTTGAGTCCATCCTTTTGCAATCCTGGTCTTCTCAGAATTTTAAGAAGATTCTCAAGAGGATTGATGCGACTATCAGTGAGATACTAAGGCCTACAACAATCTCCGGCCTTACTTTAATTCCCGAGACAGTTTCGTCTTCAAAGAATCTCAACAGCCCAGCACTAGACGCCGGCAATGGATTCTCTTTCTTCTTCTTGCTGCTCATCCTGCTCACTTTAAGAGTGCTTGGCTTTTCTTAAATACATTCTGTTCTTGAAAACGAGAAAAATAGAGAATTCTAAAGAGTAAGGAGGGTTAGGAGGGGGAGTCCTACCCGATTGAACCTACTGGGGGAAGTTTATGCCTATCCCTTCGGAAGGCAGATCAGGCAGCTTTGAAGCCATCTTATGCTCTGCTACTGTGCTGGCCTCGGCAAGTATCTTCTCAGCATCTTCACTGTTGGGCTCCACGTTAAGGAAGAACCCTCCAAACGTTCCCGCATCAGTAACAAGTCCGCTGAGCATGCCACCTATTTCAGAGAGCTCAGATCCTGCTTCAGGCATTATACCTTCAATGCCTCTTCGTAGGCTCTTTACTACGCCAACAGCTGGGGATATTGTAGTAACTATATCACCAAACTCCTGTACTGTCCCGAGCCTCAGGTTGATCTGCTCCATCACAAGTTTTACCTGTGTCAGATTGTTCGAAATCTTCCGTACCTCTACAAGCTCGTTAGAATATGTAGATGCACGCTCTTGGTCGTGCTTCTGAATAGATGCTACAACATTCTTGAAGAGAGCAGAATCTTTCTCCCTCAGCTGGTTGCTCTTGGCTTCTAACCTGGTCAACAAACCCTGAATTGACCTTTGCGTTCCATCCAATTTATCTCGCATTGGCTCTTGTGGCTTCAGCGACTCCTTCAGCCTAGTAACCACTGGCTCATCCTGACTCTTGGCCCAATTATCACCGAAACTTGACATTTATAGTCAATTCGTCCAGCTCGAAACAAGATAAACACCACAAAATTAACTTCGTTGCACAAAAAGGTCAACTTGTACTATTGGGCTGCTTCTGAGAATCATTTTCTGAATAGTTTCCTGGCCTTATGGATGCAACCAACCTTGGGGCTGAACCACAACGTAAAGCCCAAGTTAATTATCGATAGAGCAAGTAAGATAAGACCTGCAACACTGCTAGCATCTCTAGCAAGAATTACGGCAGGGATAAAGAAAGGCGCGATCATCGAAGCAATCGGACCAGCAACATACATGGCAGCAAAGCCAGTCCTGCCTGCTCTACTCTCGCCTCTCTCAATTTTCAGCCCGAGGGCAACTATCACAAGCTTCAGAGAATTCGGAATTATTCTTAGCCTGACGATATTTGAGAGACCCAAGTAATAATGGCTAAACCTAACACCCGCTAGGAGCCCAACAATAAGATGAGCTAGATCATGCGTAAAGAACCACATCAGAACCCAACTAATGAGACCCGTGACGAGAGCAAAAAGACCATTTTCAAATGGAAGATTCAACGCTAGAATTATCCCAATAATAATTGCCAGGATAGAAAGAACAGTGCCAGAAGGCAACCCGATTCGCAATGGATCTTTGTAAACTGGAGTAATCGATTCTCCGAAAACTCTCCTGAACGACGCATTTCTGTAATCCATTATCCGCGACACAATGCCCCTAGCAATGACATCTCCAAGAGGCCCCAGCGGTGTCTTGAATTCAATTTCATCCTCCATTACAGTTGTTCCATTCGATTTCTTGAGTCTGTGTTGATGCGACCACTTTTTGAAAGGCGATTCAACAGCTTCGTCTGTAAACTCATTTACAGGGATGAAAGAAGTTATACGTGATTTCCACATAAACTTCTGACCTAACAAAGTTGTCTGAAAAGAAAATACTGAGCCATTCTCCAGCCTCTCAGGAGCCTGCAGGATTTTTATGGAGAATTCTTTTGGCCAGACCAGACTAATATTATGAGGGTTGGCAAGAAAATCGAATACATCATCAACACCAGCGCGAATTTCCGTCCGCGTAAATATTCTGCCCATGTCTTCTAGGTCTTTCCTGACTTGAGACTCGGGTTCACCTTAACATAGTCTACCAAGGCCTTTACCATCGGTCCCATTTTGTATACGTCTGGCATCACATCAACCCTAACACCATTCTCCTCTATTGCCTTTCTAGTCGGCATGCCTACAGCAACGACTGCTAACTTGCCATTCATCACATCCACAAGCTTCTCCTTCAGGTTGTGTTCGTTAGCCACTTGGAAGAGGTTCCGAGCAGATGGGGGACTTGTGAAGGTAATTACATCGATCTTCCCATCTATTGCCCCTCTGATCAGCTTTAAGATTTTCTCTATTTCCGGCGGCGCAAACCGAAACCCCATCTTCTCCAAAATATTTGCACCGCTTTCCGCAAGTGTAGAACCATACTCATACACTTGATACTCAAAGACTTTAGCGCCATCTTCCTCAAGCCATCTTCCAAGATTGCCATCTCTCGAACCGTGCCATAGAATCGCAGCCCTCTTCCCCGAGAGATTAAGTTTCTTCATTTCTTTAGCAATACCCTCAGCTGTATTATCATGGGTATCAGTCGGAACGATGTCAACCTTGACGCCATGCTTCTCTAAAGCACTCTTTGGCTTCTGGCTTCTGGCCACGATTGTAAGGCTGTTGAGCGCCTTTATGAAATCTTGCTTGAGCCCAAGTTTTTCGGCCATATCCATTATTGTAAAGGTACCAGGGCCTGTCATGAATACAACATAATCGACCCTGCCATCTATCACATGTCTAACTAGCTCTTCAGCCCCTGCCTCCCGTAATTCTCTGCTCGCTATTCCCACCGTAGGGGCGATGTAGGGAACGCCTCCAAAATTCTTGATAAGATGGGCAAGCTCCGAGGCACGCCTACTTCCAGTTATCGCAACTGTCAGGCCGTCGAGTCCCTTCAAAATATTCGAATGCTAAAATGGATGAAGAGCAGATAAATCTGCTGTCATCCCTAGGGAAGTCCGACCTGCTGGAACTTCTCAACATACATGCTGATTTTTCTTACGTTTTCTTCCGTTGGGAAGAACGCTACATCATCGATTGGAAATTGCGCGCCATACTTCATCTTCGTATTCGGCCTTGCAGGTATCAACCCTTCGGCATCTGTCCCCATCTTCCTCTGCCACTCCTCTGAAAGCAGATAGTCGTAGAATAATTTAGCGGCATTAGGATGAGCAGCGGCATCAAGTATCGCAATGCTTCTCTGCATCGCAAGATTTGGAACATCTTTCAGAGTCAGAGTATTGACCGACCAGCCTACCTTGATCAACGGAAGAGGCAGGCCTATACCATAATCTGCTCTTGCTATGTATTTGTGTAAATTATGATAACACGGAAGGGCTTGCGGGTTTACATTCTTTACGAAATCTTTCATAATCTGCTCCCATTTTCTTTCGCCAAATGCGTCTAGCAGAGTTGCAAAGTAGTAAAAGCTGTAATACCCATCAGATTTGTCAACGACCGACTGCATCGCAACCTTCCCTTTGAGTTTGGGATTGCCCAAATCGCTCCAGTTGCTAGGTACGTCGTCAGGCTTGATCGTCATTGAATTGTAGATGGCCCTCGTTGGCTCTATCGCAATACCAGCCCAGAAGCCATCCTCATCTTTGAATTGAGAGGGATATGCATCCAAAAGATCGGAGTGATACCGCTTCAGCAGGCCCAATTCCTTGAGATGCAGAATTGTATAATGCGGATGCATAACGACATCGGCGGTCTGCATACCATGCTTGACCTCCTGCTCTATCCTCTTTATTGTTGGGTTTGGATGCGCACCATAATACGTCAGGTTGATGTCATATTCAGGGTACTTTCTTCTGAAGCTCCTCAGGATGTTGAAGAAGGTGTTGTGAAAAGGCCCGTAAACTATCAGCTCGCTTTCAGGTTCTTTCGACATGACACCATACTATTAGCATGGTTGAATAAGAATTTACCCGAAGATGTTAGGTTCTTTCGTTCCTCAAGAAGGCCTTTTCAGTTACCGTAGATTAAGGAAATCTTATCTAGAATGCTTTGTTGGGAACATGAGCCTTGAATTCTGCAACGGTGAGGCTGAAAGTTATCAGATCTCTGGAAGAACAAAGCATTAGCGTACATCTTTCAGATCAGAACCTACATGATCATCCGGAACTTAAGAGAGCAATATTCGAGGCAGACAAGAATTTTGAGCAAGTAGTAGCTCTGGCAACAGAAGCATACTACCAGCTCGTTCTTTCCCCGGCTACCATAACGTTAGGCTCCCATGATGCTGGAGCATTAATCAGAATGCTCGGGCTTAAGATTTCATTCCCGCACACTCACGAGCCCAGAGTAGTCAGATATGACAACTCTCTGTACAAAATCTCTGTTGACTCAGCCTTCTGTGGCTGACTCTCTCTATGACGACTCTTCGGCACGGCCTCTTTGAAGTAGGCTTCAAAGATCTTCCTTTCAACTCTCCTCAATATTTCAGAAATTGTTGAGGGAGAAACATTCAGCATGGAAGCAAGCCGCTCTAGCGTAACCTTTCTGGGATAGTCAAAGTAGCCGCTCCGCATGGCATAACGAATCACATGCTCCTGCCTTATCGTCAAACCACCTTTCCCATTAACAGTAGAGATTCGCTTGAGATGCACAGAAACCTTCGTCTTCTTCAGCACAGACAGCATACGTCTGAGGGAGCCTTTCCCTCCAGATATGAAGCTCATCTCCATCTCTCCCTGTTCGTTGACGACGGTCGAAGTCAGGTAACATCTCTGGGTTGGAGCTGCAGCGGCCATGCAAGGTTTACAGTTTACCCCTCTAATGGAAACGAACAGACTATTACCGTAATGGCCTAAAGTGACAACTTCCTGAACATTTGGATCAGTCCTAATCTCGTTTAACACAGTTCCAGCATCATTTTTTGTCGCATCAACCTCGACGAGCTCTCTGAAGTTCTGCCCATCGCCAACGCTATTATGTTGCAAAACCCTAACCGTTACTCCCAGTCGTGAAATCTTACACGGCCAGCGGCAAATTGGGCGGAAACATACTACCGACTCTATCATTTTCTTAAAGCCGTACAAGTTAGAAGATATAACTGAATGGTTAGAATGAAACTAACGCTGTTAACCCGAAGCCTTTCGGCGATATGATATACGAATCTCAAGCTGTCTTTAAGCCGGTAGATTCTGTCCATGAGTAGCCATCCTCGGCTCATAGCTGCAGGCAGGATCTTGTTGCAAAGGATCTCCATAGAACGCATAAGCCCGTGACCTTGAACCTCCGCATAAATCCCTATACTCACATAAACCGCATTTTCCTTTA
>JACPBJ010000020.1 GCA_016180375.1 Nitrososphaerota archaeon
ATCAGTGAACTTGTCGGGTATTGCAGGTTTGGGTGCAGGAGCTGGTTGCTGTGGTGCTGGTGCGGGTACAGGAGCGGGCTGAGGAGCAGGAGCCTGTTGCGGAGGCGGTGCTTGGCTAGGTGTTATGTAGTCACGTCCAAGAACTATACCTGTAACGGCTGCTACAATTGCCAAAAAACCTGCAACAATGAAGTTTCTTCGGGAACGTTTACCTTCGGATTTTTCACTTTCGCCCATAATTGCTCACGTGAATCGACAATATATGATTCGATATTTATCCCTTACAAATCGGTAGGGAAACTTTCGACTGATAGGCTAGACTCATGAGAAATTGTTATGCATGTTAAATAGTACGAATACGCTTAGAACAGCATGTCTATACTGGATTACGGAACCGCGAGGATATGGAACGACGAATTGGTTCATAATAAGCCTCGTATGACTGTGCAGAACTATCTATGGGATTTCTGACCGATCCGATTATTTTGAAACTCCAACCTTCAAGAGGATTGCAGATTATCAATCTGACGATAGATCAAAGACAAAACACAGCAGAGACATGATTGTCAGAGCAATTACTTCATTCTATGATGATAATCGCGCAGGAATTGACGATGCAAACCTAGAGGAGACAAGATTGAGATTAAAAATGGTCGGAAAGTACCCTTAGCTTTTTCTTGTCCAATCGAAACTGTGAGATTATGTGTCGACCATGTTTACTCACAACAGCCTTATTAGTAGCATCAAGCCAATTCTCAGAGAGATAAAAATGCTTAAACGACAAAGCAAGGGAATGCAGAAATCACTGTCCAAAAAACGCTCTAAAACCAGAGAAAGTAGAGCGAAACACCAAGATGAAGCAGGACGGAGTCCAGCATGAGGGCTTTGGGAACCATGGCAATAAGGTTCTAGACTTAGATTTGCAATAGGTTCAAATCTTCGATGTCTTGCACTGATTATTATATTAACAAAGTACAGCTGATTCTCAGTTTAGCGGTCGCTCCTGCTCTTCTTTCCTTCAGCGTAGCATTCCCTCCTGTGCTTTCTGAAGACCAAGGTTCCATAGAAGGTCTTGCCACACCTTTTACACACGTTCTTATCAGGCATGATTGCATGATGTTTGACTGATGTGGTTTATTTGGTTTTTATTGCTCCTATGACATTTTTTCAGAAACGCTTCTAGGCTTGATGCAATGCCTTTTAACGTAGGACAGATCGCTGTCCTAACTGGTATAATGGGCAGATACAAAAAGGGCGAGACCGAGGTCAGGATGTCAAGCGAGGGCTACCTTTCACACCTCGATCGAAAGCTTGGGTTGCCTGTCGGAACCATCTATAGCCTGTGCAAGGCAGCGAGAAACAGCAAATCAGCTGAGCGAAAAGAATGTAAGGTCACCTACAAAGGATTAACATCGAGGTCTGTTAGGGTCAGTGCAGGTCATTTTATTTCGGTTCAGAAAGAGATCTTCTTGATAGAAGGCGGTAAAACCGACGGCGGCAGGAAGGTTCTAGCGCAGGTTTTCCTAAGCATGGAGCCGATGCATTCGGGCTCTTCGCCCGTTGCCTGATTGTGCTGGAACCATAGGTAAAGTTCTATGCTGAAAGAGATGGTTACCTTGTTATATAGTACGAATACTATTTGTACAGCATGTCGATAGCCAAAAAAGCGGTTCTAGTTACATACCCCGATGCGTTTGCCAAGCAGGAGGCTATCGGTCTAGCCGAGGCGGCGGGTTTCAAAGTTGCTCAGACAGTCATCCAGAAGTACTTAAAGCACGGAGAGTTTGGAGTAGGCTCTGGAAAGGCGGAAGAACTAAAGCAGATTGCCGATGAAGCCAATTCTGCAGACATTATCGTCGACGAGGGACTGACATCATCTCAATTGAACAACCTCGCGAAGATAACCGGAAGGAAGGTCATAGACAGAGAGAGGCTCATCCTTGACATCTTCGCAAGCAGGGCCAATACTACAGAGGCGAAGCTCCAAGTCCAACTTGCGGAATTGGGGTATGAAATGCCTAGAGCGAGGCAAAATGTCCGCCTCTCCGTCAAAGGAGAGCGACAAGGTCTTTCGGGAATGGGTGAATATGCCGTCGATGTCCGATTCCGGGCTTTGAAGAAGCGAATGTCTTTCATAAAGGATAGGCTTCGCGAGGCTGAGAAGAGACGTGAGTTGTATAGGTCGCAGAGGGGGAAACTGCATCTGCCCCTAGTTTCCCTCGTCGGCTATACTAGCTCAGGAAAGACGACTCTGTTCAACAGGCTAGCAGAGGAAGACAAAGAAGTTGCAAGCAGCCTGTTCACTACCCTCACAACAACTACAAGGAGTGTAACGTTACCTGACTATACGAAGATACTGCTTTCAGACACCGTAGGATTCATTAGCAGGCTGCCGACGTACATGATTGAAGCATTCAAGTCGACGCTCGACGAGCTGAACTACGCAGATCTGGTTCTCCTAATGGTAGATGCCAGCGAACCAGTTGCCGACATGAGGATAAAGTATGACAGCTGCTTGAGCATTCTCAAAGAACTGAAGGTATCGGCGAAGGTCATAACCGTACTCAATAAATCTGACATAACTTCAAAAGAAAATCTGGTTGCAGTGAAAAATGTTGTCGGCGATTCGTCATGCGCTGTCATTTCGGCAAAGCGAGGCGATGGAACCCATGTACTCAAAACCCTGATACGGCAAAATCTGAAGCCGGTGCCTCAAGCAAGCCTCCCGAGATCGACCTAGGCATCGGAATATAGCAATAACCTAGGGCCTGCAAAGACCAGTTCTGCCTAGCAACCCCTTACACATGCTCACGTCTAGCACCTGCTTTTGCCTTTGCGAGTTTGTGACTGACATGATGCCGTCTGTCTTCACCTGAGGTCAAACCATATTCCTCTCTCAATTGCTTGAGCCGTGTCAGCATGGCTTCGGCGAGGTCTTCAAACGTCAATAGACTCTCAATGATAGTCGCGTTATTTATCTCAAGTGAAGGGAAAATCTGCATTGCTGATCTATGTCTTCGAAAATACCCATAAAGTGGGCCTGTGGGCTCGCGCAAAAATGGTTCTGTAACTAGATTCGTATTATTAGATTACAATCTTTTATTGATTGAGACCGTAAAAGTGGCATCACCGGTCGGAAGAAAAATCAAATTTAATCCAAGTTTTAGACTCAAGTGCGTCCATCACTTCTGGAGCAATGAGAATCATAGAAACGGTTCTTGAGAGATTTTGTAATCAACAAATTGGTCATATCATGTTACGCTTGTAGATATTAATGGTGCAGGTCAAACCCTCTCGGTGTTAGGGATTAACTCGCATAAAGGAGATGAACTCCAAATCTACAAACTTGATAAACGAGCTTTTAAAGCTGAACTTGCTTTAGGAGAATGACGACCATCCAAACTTATTTGTTGCGCAAAGCTGCCGTCACAGTCCTTGTCGGCATTCTGCTCCTACAGGTAGTAGGTTCCATACCTGTACATAATGCAAGTGCTCAGGAGCGGTATACGTACTTGCAAAACCACCTAGGCTGGTATGCGTACCATTTGTTTTCGCTTGATTAGGCGAAAAAATGGCTGGGTTTACAATTCTGGTTCCTACTACCCATTTCTTTTTGCTAAGCCAAACGGATCTTCTTTCCCAAGTTTTATTAGATAAGGTGTTAGAAGAGTAGTGATGCTTGCAACAACGCCAACTAGAGGGAATAGAAAAGAGCTTATGACGTTCAAATCCAAACCCGCCCTGATTATGATAAAGGAAAACTCGCCTATCTGGGCCATCCCTAGGCCCGTCCTGACAGAGGTCAGGGTATTGTGGCCGAAGACCCTAACACCCAAGCTAACACCAAGAAATTTTGCACCAATTGTTGCTAAAGTAATTACTATTGCTGGAACCAGAAATGTTGGTATTTGTTGAAGATCCATCAGAGCCCCTACAGATACAAAAAATAACGCAGCAAACATTTCTTTCAATGGAGCTGTGGAGTAGATAACGTCCTTTGCAGACTTAGAGCCTGCTATCAAAACACCTGCCAAAAAAGCACCCGTAGCTACCGCGAAACCTAAGATGCTTGCGATGAAAGACAGAGCAAAACAAAGACCAATGGCCGAAATTATGGTGAGTTCTCTATTTTTCAACGATACTAGTTTGTCTATCAGTTTTGGGATAACTAAAGAGCCGATTATAAGAGTCCCGCCCACGAACAAAATTACCTTGCCAAATATGAAGACGATTTCGGTAATCTGGAATTTACCTAGTGTTGCCAAAGATTGAAGGGAAGCTATCATAATCACTGCCGCTATGTCCTCTATGATCAGAATCCCTAGCATTATGGTTGATGAACCCTCGTTCAGGATACCGTAATCATCCAACACCTTCACGATGATTGTAGTGCTACTGATCGAAAGCGCAGCTGCAAGAAACAAGGCATCAAAAGTTGACCACCCAAACACAAAACCCAAGAAATAGCCTACCGCCAGAAGTAACATAATTTCCAATAGCCCAACTCCTAGAGAAATCTTTCCGATCTTGCGGAGACGTGTAATTGGGAACTCCAACCCAATTGCGAAGAGCAAGAGTATTACGCCAAACTCCGCGAAGATTCTTAGAAATTCTATCTGTGAAACTAGGCTAAAGGGAGGCGTATATGGCCCTATGATCATGCCTGCTACAAGGTAGCCTAAAATGATAGGTTGTCTTAAGCGATAAAAAAGAAAGGTCACCGCTGCTGCGATGACCATCACCACAGCTAAATCCCGTATGATTTCTATTTCGACAACCACGATATACCGCTTTGGACTTCCTCATGAATAAGAGGCTTTCCTATTCTGCGATTTCGATAACTCATTTTATGAAGAAACTTCTAATCAGACCTTGTGCGACAGCATTCGAAGCTGATACACGGTATTAGTCACTTGGTTTGGTAGAAATCACGACAAATCCCCGAGAAAAAGTGCTTCGCTTTACTATCAAACCTTAAAGTGTGTTGCCATACACCAAAGCGTAAGGCCGGGGCAGTAAATGCCAACTGCCGGAGGGGATAGGGAGCCTTCAGCAATGGTCGCCCAGTCTGACATATGCACCAATTATTTTCGCTTAATTTGGCAAGAGCTCATTTGAAATGCATTAGCGAGCTCGGACTCGGCTATTTCAAGCGAAAAGAGTAAGAATTCAATGGGGCCGGTGGGATTTGAACCCACGACCGCCACCGTTCCGACCTAGCAGGTCCCCAGGCTCACCGCATATGCTGTGGTATCCTAGACCAAGCTAGACGACGGCCCCTACAAAGGCGACGCATTTTAGATGAGATTTAAAGATTAGTCATCTAGATTCTGGTTTCTCTAAGCTCTTTTCTGTATTGCATCTCCCTTTCCATCCTGATCATTAGGTTAACAATTACTTCATCAACATTGTTTTCCATTTCTTACTTCATGCAGACTCCCCCCGTATAGTTTCTGCACAGGGGTACGCACGCAAACAAGTACTCATTGTAGTTTATATTGCAACCCCCCTCCATAGTTTGCAGCCCCTCTCTAGCTTTTGCGCAGGGGCGCGCTCTTTGCAATTGAGTATTTGCTCAATCGGCAAGTTACTTGTCCAGCTCTTACTATTGGTGTCTAGTACTTCCGCAAATTCTAAAGTGTCATATTCCAGTAACTTCGCCAAGAATATGGAAAAGTACGCTGAGAACTAGTAGGAAAATGCCTCTGGTTGTGTAATACCTTTGTCTAAGAAAGGCGTTCCATATGCTTTTGTTGAACTGGAATATCGCATTCTCAATATCGGTTGCTATAGGAGCATCAGAAATTAGCGCAGCAACCAAACTGCGAACGATCTTATCGGAAGGCATAGAAACCTCCCTCATCTTAAGTACCGGTACTACTAGGACAATTACAGATCCAAGACCTAATGCAATCGATATAGCCCCTAAGATTGAAACCAACCGTTAGATTCTCAGGCGTGCAGATAATAGGGATTTCGTTTTATCTGCGAAGCGCTGAATCCACCAGCAAAGGAACCTCTTCAGGCTTCTTTGCCACGTGAACTCCAACATCATCGAAAGCCTTGATCTTCGACTCCGCTGTCCCGTATGAGCCATAAATGATGGCGCCCGCATGGCCCATTTTTTTCTCCTTCGGGGCATGCCTTCCTGCTATGTATGCTATAATAGGCTTAGGAAATCGGGTGTCAAGGATATGCTTGGCAAGCCTCTCTTCTGCATCTCCGCCTATCTCCCCTATTATTACGACAGCATCGGTTCCCTTATGGTTCCTGACCCATTCCAGACAATCAACTAGCGATGTGCAATTGATGGGGTCCCCTCCCACTCCCAGAGATATCGACTGCCCCAGACCATTGTTGGAAAGCTGATAAGCAATTTCGTATGTTAGAGTTCCGCTCCTAGAAAATACAGCGACGCTTCCTTTTGTGAAAGGAGAAGCAGCCATTATGCCTAATTTGATCTTGTTGGGGATTATCACACCAGCAGTATTCGGCCCTATAACGATGCATTCATTTTCTTTGGCCTTCCGAAAAATTGTCAAAGAATCTCTTATTGGGACATGCTCTGTGATTATGACCAGACAATGAATTCCTGCTTCTATGGCTTCAAGGGCTGCCCCGAGCAGGTATTGGGCTGGTACAAATGCTACTGTGATTCCTGCCGATGTAGCAGTAGCGGCATCTTTCATCGTATTGAAAACAGGTACTCCATTAACGGATTGTCCAGCCTTTCCAGGAGTCACTCCAGCGACTATGTTTGTTCCATAGTCCAGCATGAATTTAGTGTGTATTGATCCATATCTTCCCGTAATGCCCTGCACTATGCAGGGCTTTCTACCGTCTTCTCCAAGAAGGACTGAGAAAATGCTCCTCGTCAGATTGTTCTACTCGATTACCATCATGGTAAGCGTAGAAGTTATTTCTGGTATCTTCCTGAGGTTTAGAACGCTGTCCTTCAGCTCGTCTGTCGTTGGAGCAGTTACAGTGACGATAAAGTCGTAGACTCCATATACGAAATAGGCTTCGCTGACATTCCTCGCTCCCTTAAGCTGCTTTATGACCCTGTCCTCAGTCCCTGTCTGGACGTTTATTAGCACAAATGCCTTTGCCATGTTTCTCCCTATGCTCCCCGGAGATACTCATTATTGAATCCTTTGGACATCTGCAATAAGTTTCTGGATAGCCTCATCTATGTTCCGATGCAAAAAGACTGGAAGATTTTGGAGTATGGCAAAAGCATCCTCTTCCCCTACTCCAAGTATTCTCGCGTGAAACGGTCCTCTGATGAGCCCGTTGAAGAAAGCATCCTTGATGGCTTTGGCCACATCGGGTGTCCTTGTTATGCCTCCGAATACGTTCAGCAAAATTCCTTTTGCTTTGTCGAACCTGCTGACAACCCTTAGAGCGGCAAAGACAACATCCTCAGTCGCCCCTCCTCCAAGGTCGAGAAAGCAAGCAGGTCTTCCTCCATTTTCGACAAGCATGTCAAGAGTTGAGAGTACCAAGCCTGCCCCATTCCCTATGACAGCTATATTGCCGTCCAGTTCAACGAAGTTGAAACCGTACTTTTGGGATTCTGCCTCCAAGTTTGATGGCATACGCAGCGATGCTATCTCTGGATGTCGGAACAAAGCGTTATCATCGACAATTATTTTCGCATCTAGCGCAATTGCGTTACCATCTGCAGTTATCGCAAGAGGATTGATTTCAACCAGTTCTGCTTCTATCTTTGCAGAGAGTTCGCCCATCTTTACAGCAATGTTTGCTATGCTGTTTGCTGAGTCTTCATCAAGCCCAATTCTCATAGTTTCTTTCGATACACTTTTTTTGTCAACAACGCTGTCTGGGAGTGAAAAGGTAGCCTTCCTGCCAATGGCTTCTACATCTACGCCACCCTCTCCAGAAACTAGCAGAACAAAGCAATGCTCGCTACGATTCAGCGAAATTGACAGATATGTTTCTCTCACATGCTCTCTGAATTCTTCCACAAGAATTGCGGAAGGCTTCTCCCCTTGAACAGGTTTCTCTATTAGCTCTGAAAATATTGTAAGAGCCTCGGGCGCCGAATCTGCTTTCCTTATCGCACCGGCTTTTCCTCTCCCTCCTGCAAGGACTTGCGATTTTAGAATGACGGGAAGGCCGAGCTTGTTCACTGCCTCTTTAACATCATTTTGGCTTCTGACAAGAACGCTTCCGGGAACCACTATCCCATGAGAGGAGAAGAGCTGCTTCGCCTGATACTCGTAGAGGCGCATGCAATCTATGCCAAGGACCGGATATTTCACCGTTAGGGCAAGATTCAATAGCCTTTATGGATCAGTGTTATTGGAAAGCAAAAGTTGCTCATAGAAGAGGGTTCGCCATTCAAAGAAAACTGCTAAAACTGCTCGAGGCAGAGTATGCGCAGAAGAGGGAAGGCACGCACGTTTCTGACCTTGTATTGTGCATTAGGGAACAGGTTTTCCGCAATATTGAGCCTATGCCGATTGATGAAAAGGACTTGGTTGCTTATGCTCTGGGGGAGGGGGCTCACGTAGCTCTTGAAAAACTGGCCGAGAAGGGTGGGGGGATTGCTGAGAAGGAGATAAAGTTGAATGGCGTAATAGGGACGATCGATGTCTTTGACAATGTGCCTATTGAGATAAAAACTACAAGGGCGGAAGATGATACTCCTCGTCCATATCACATCAAGCAGTTAACTTACTACATGGCAATGACAAATTCGAACGTTGGAATTCTGCTTTATCTCATGGTCAACGATTATGAACGGCCTTTCAGGTTCAGAACGATTACGCTGAGCGATACCGAGCTATCTGAAGCACGCAAGGAAATCGAAACGAGAAGTAAATTCTTCAACGCTGGTCTGGCCGCTAAGGATCCTTTCATCGCTCCTCACGTCAAGAAAAACCCTGACCTCATGTGGAAGTGCCAATATTGCAAGTATAGGGAAAAGTGCTGGAGCAGAGAAGACTAGTACTCTTAAAGCGTCAACCTAAAGCAAGGATGCGTAGGGCCGGTCGTCTAGCTCGGTTAGGACGTCGCTCTCACACAGCGAAGGTCGGTGGTTCAAATCCGCCCCGGCCCACCATCATTTGCTAGTGGGCCGAAATCTTCTATATCAGATTGCTTTGTTGACAAGACAATCGAATTAGCATCTCCTCAAAGTTCTATAAAAACACCAACTTTCATAACAGGTGGAACTGGCTTACTGCGAATGTCGAGGCCTTATCGTGTTAAACGGTACACAAAGTCTCGCTCATGACCCGCTAAGATAAGGCATTTTCGTTTAAATCCGGGGAGTGGGATTTCAGCATTAATTCACCAGTATAGATGCCTAACTGCAAATCCGGAGAGATTCGTGGCGTTATCGCTGCTGAGTTGGGGTTCGTAATTAGCGGGTTCATGCCTCGAGAAATTCGCAAGGTGGTAGGAAATTACCGCTTGTTCCCGGTTTCTCGATAAATTTTTTCGGCTATTTGGGCTCGTAGAGTCCATCCCCTATTTATTGGCTCGCATGTCCCCATTATGTTCTTACCTTTGCAATATGTCAGTACAGTAATACAACTTCTCTAACATACTATCTTTCTGATCAACATATTTAATCGCCCAAAACCTCACCAGACACTGTTTGGAAAAGGCAAGGGTCGTCATAGCGGGAACTCACAGCGGTGTGGGGAAAACTACGATCTCAATCGGAATAATGGGAGCCCTAAGAAGCAAGGGCTATGTTGTGCAAGGTTTCAAAGCCGGACCAGACTTTATAGATCCTACTTATCACACCCTTGTAACTGGCCGGAATTCGCGCAACCTTGATTCATGGATCCTACCTAAGCGCGAGATTGTACGCCTCTTCTGTGAAGCCTCTGAAGATGCTGACATAGCAATAGTTGAAGGCGTCATGGGACTTTTCGATGGCCTAGATGGGAGAAATGAAAGCGGTAGTACTGCACAGCTTGCGAAGTTACTCAGGTGCCCTGTCATAGTTGTGATCGACGCATTTTCTATGTCAAGAAGTGCTGGTGCTACCGCACTGGGATACAAGACCTTTGACCCAGATTTGAATATTGCAGGGTTCATCCTGAACAAAGTTGGAAGTGACAAACATGCGAAAATGTGCACTGAAGCGATAGAATCTGCAACACGCTTACCAGTTGTAGGTGCTGTCAAATCTGACCATGGGATTACAATGGAAGAGAGGCATCTGGGTTTGATTCCGACTGCTGAGAGATCGTACTTTGAACCCGTTACGTCTAGGATAATCAGTTCTATCCACTCAGGAATAGATCTCGAAAAGGTAGCTGAGATAGCTCTAAATGCTCCTCCATTAAAGGAAGAAACAAAGCAATATGTGAGGTTTCCTAAAAATCGATCAAAGATGTGGGTTGCTCTAGATCAAGCTTTTAGTTTCTACTATAATGATAACATTACATTACTTTCCTCTTGTGGAGTTGATATAGAGTACTTCAGCCCACTTGTAGAGAGAAGTCTTCCCTCCGATGTGTGTGGGTTATATCTTGGGGGCGGCTTTCCCGAGGTGTATGCCATAAGGCTGGCCAAAAACACAGCCATCCTTGAGGCAATAAGGAAAGCATCCGCAGACGGCATGCCGATCTACGCAGAATGTGGAGGGCTGATGTATCTCACTAACTCAATCACTGATTTTGATGGCCGCAAGCACGAGATGACTCAGGTTTTTGATGCGGAAACCCTTATGACAAGAAGACTCACACTTGGATACACCGCTGCGGAGGTCGAGAAAGACAACATTCTGTTTCCAAGGAATGCTAGTGTGAAAGGGCATGAATTTCATTACTCAAAGATTCTTGACGTATCTCAGGATGTGACTTACGCCTACTCCATGAAGAGGGGGGTAGGTATTGATGGTACACATGACGGTTTAATTCAGGATAATACTCTTGCATCTTACATGCATCTACATTTTGCATATGATAGAAGCATCGCGAAGAATCTTGTTTCCGAGACTCAAAAGTACTCCCGTCGCTGAGCGTATGTACTCTACACAAACCTTGCTGTCATGACATTATGGTACACGAAACATCTGTACAGAATTGTGCATTTTGACGAGCTGGCTCTCAAGAGGTCTTCCCAAAGATCAGCTAAAAGTCTATCCACTTTTGCGCCCATATTCCCTTCTGAAAGGGGTGCTTGATCATCTTCATTTCCGTCACCAAATCAGCTGCTTCTATAACCTCAGGAGCAGCCTCCCTCCCTGTAAGAACGAGATGAAGCCTTTCCGGCTTCTGCTTGATCAGATTTACAACTTCGTGGACTGGTATCAAATTAAATCTTGTAGCGTTGTTTATCTCATCCAGTATTATGATATCGTATCGGTTGGAAGCAACTATTTGTTTGGTCTCTTCCCATGCTTTCTGAGCAGCTTCCAGATGCTCTTTATACGGCCTTTTAGGCCTCCATGTGACAAAGCCTATCCCCATACGCCTTATTTCAAAATTGGGATAAAGTACCTTTGCACCTTCGAGCTCGCCACTTTTCCAAGTGCCCTTGACGAACTGCAGCATGAGCGTCTTAGTCTTGTACCCTGCGGCACGTAAAGCCAAGCCCAGCGCTGCAGTGGTCTTTCCCTTCCCGTCACCCGTGTATACGATCACTAGGCCCCTTTCGGCTTTTGGCATTTTGATATCTTAGATCATGTACAAACCTTAGTTATTAATCGGGCTTGCAAATTGCATACTCTAAATCGATAGCGCATATGGAACATATTCGAGCAAAGCTGCTAAAGCGAGTAGTATCGAAAGGATTCCGTGGTCATCAACAGGCTACGGACCCCTTTAGTGGGTCGTTTGGTGTCAATTGAATGACAAGATTTCCAATACACTAGCCTCATTATGGCCCTCAAGTTTCTTGAAAGGCTCTGGATGAATGAACGTGGCTATCTTTTCTAGACCATCGATTATCCTTGGTCCGGGGGCACCATAGGGGGCTATATTCTCCTCATTGGCGTCAATATAATGCACGCGGTTATTCTTTACGGCGTCAATAACGCCCCAACCAGGCCTGTTCTTAACCTGATCAAGCGATGCGAGTCTATGGAAAAGTACGATAACATCAGGATTCTTGGAGATTACAGCTTCCGAACTAACTTGAGCCGATTTCTTAGGCAAATCGGAGAATATATTAATTCCTCCCGCCCTCGTAATCAGTTCATCCTGTATCGCACTTGGACCAACACTGAAAAGTGGCTCCTGCCAATTCTCAATATAAACTCTGACTTTCGTGGCATTCTTGACTGCAGATTCTACCTTCATTATTCTATCTTTAAGGCTTGAAACCAGCTTGCGTGCGTTATCGCTGTCCCCAGTTATCTTTCCAACCAGTTCGATATTGTTGATCACGCCATCTATATTCTGCGCATCGAGGCTGACTATGGTGTATCCTAATTCAGAAAGCCGTTGTACAGCCTTTGAGCCAACATGGCTGGGGCCATTAACGAATATAACGTCAGGGTTAAGCGATACTATTTTCTCGAGATCAGGACCGACTCCGGAGCCTACAGTCGTAAGATTGCCTGACCTGACTCGTTTGATGAGCTCTTGTGGATAGGCGCTGTAGATGTCTACACCAACAAGCTGTCTGTCCGCGCCGACCGCATAGATAATTTCACTCGAACTCGGAATTAGCGAGACTATTCGCTGAGGCTTTGCCTTTATCGTGACGTTCCTTCCAGAATCATCAACGAATGTCAATGGATAGTCGCCGTAGATTGGCGGGGTGGTGGAAGACAGGATGTAGGCTAAACCTGCCATTGATGCTGCTATGATTGTTATGATAACAGCTATTGATTTGGTTCTAGTAACCATGGATGGATTATCCAGCCATATCTTTATATGGTTTTAAAATAATTTGACACGGGGTAATCAGGCTTGTTTGCATCTGACTGTTATTCGCATGATTGCTCATAAAGTTGGGTTGGGTGACATGGGAGTTCATGATGCGCTCATAACATTCGATAGAAAAGGCGAAATTTTCGCTAGGGAGCTGCTAGGAAAGAGCCCGCTATTTGCATGTGTTATAGGGACAACCAATACTGCCAAAATACGAAACATCTCAGCAGCTGGGAAGAATCCTGAATTTACGGACTATACGCCGCCTGCAGACGTAGAACTGTTGCTTCTGGGAAGTTGCAAATGTATCCCAGAGGTTCCCGTAACACCCGAAGGCATACCCACGCCAGCTCTGATTACCAGATCTATGCTCAAACTTTCTAATATCCCCACTATTGTAGTGAATAGTGGCGTTAAGGTAAAGCCGAGTGTACCGTTTGTTGAGTTAGGCGGGACTCCTGGCGAGGATATCAGATCGGGAAAAGCCGTCCAGAATGCAGAGGGGGTACTAGAAAGAGCGAAGGGCTTAGGGACGGAGTTATCAAAGTCGATGGAATACCTTGTCGTAGGCGAGAGCATCCCGGGGGGGACTACAACTGCACTTGGCGTGCTTCTAGCAATGGGTGTCAACGCTCAGGGCAAAGTCAGTAGCAGTATGCCCGATAACCCGCACGAACTTAAGCTCAGAGCCGTTAGAGACGGGCTAAAAGCTGCTGGTGTCACTCCCGGCTCTTTGGCTAGGGATCCTTTCAAAGCAGTTTCAATCATTGGAGATCCTGTCATGCCTGCCTTCGCTGGCATTGTTTTGGGCGCAGCAAAGAAGATCCCTGTTCTTATGGCCGGGGGAACTCAGATGGCAGCCATATTGACTATACTCAAATGCCTAGATCCGAGCATCTTGGATAATGTAGCAATTGGCACAACAAGATGGATCACTTCAGACAAGACTTCAGACCTACGGGGACTCGTGACCCAAATAGGCGAAAATGTTCCTGTTCTTGCTGCAGATCTAGACTTCGGTTCATCTAAGTACGCTGGCATAAAGGCCTATCAGGACGGTTTTGTAAAAGAGGGTGTTGGAGCAGGCGGCATAACTATTGCTGCCACATTAAAATTGGGAGTAATGATTACCAAAGAGGCCATAGTCAGAAAGATTGAAGCAAACTACGAGAATCTTATCAGAGGAGTGCATGGTGTCCGATCTAACTGATATTGCAGAAGACTACCTCCGAAAACTCGAACCTAGTGTTCATGGAGGGAATATCTGGAAGACAAAGTCTGCATCGAGCTGCAATGAAATATTAGATTTCAGTTCTAACATCAATCCTTTGGGCGCTCCTCCAGAAGCGTTGAATGCCATTAGGCGAGCGCTTTGGAGAATACCTCTCTATCCAGATCCCGACTATGCGTCGTTGAAGAATGCTCTGGGAGAGTACTTTGGTACGCAAAACGGGAACATCATAGTCGGTAACGGTTCGACCGAGCTCATCTATCTGCTTTGCGAGCTCTTTGTAAAGCAGGGATCGGAAGTATTGATACCTGCGCCTACATTCGGAGAATACGAGGTATCTACTAGAAGGGTTGGGGGCATCCCACGATTCTTCAAATTAGGGCGGCAATTCAATATCGAGTTCCCGAAGATTTCCAGATTGACAAACGCGAAGAGCAGGGTGATCTTCATATGTAATCCCA
>JACPBJ010000027.1:0-573 GCA_016180375.1 Nitrososphaerota archaeon
TATTCTCGAAGGAGCTACGACGGCAATTCCAACTATGACTGCGAAACCTATCATTACAGAATTGACAGGCCTTATGAGAGAAATTATTGCAGATGCGGTCGACAATCAGGTCGGTCCCTGAAACTTTTCCCTAGAAACTTTGTAGTAGATTATTTCGCCTCTCCTCTCGACCACGGCGATGATGGAAGACTTGCCCATGCGCGTGATTTGCGCTATGGATTTTGCAAGAGAGGCAATCGGGATTTGAGTGCCTTCATTTAGCCCGAATATAACGAACTTGGCTGGCTTGGTACCGTGCTCCCCTCTGTCATAAACCCTGAAATCAACTCCGAAGCCGAAGCCCTCCTTTGGCACATAGCCTCGCGTTCTTAGATCTCTGTAGAGAACAAACCTTGTCCATGCATTGGGATCATTTTTCAAAGCCCTCTTAACAAGTTCATCAAACGATAGCTTCTGATTTTTCTCTTTGAGTTCGAGCTTGGCTATGTAGACCAGATAAAGAGTTTCGTAATCGGATAACAAAAGGCTCGAATCCTGTCTTTTCCCATAACCCTTTGAGTCTAGCAAATCAAC
>JACPBJ010000027.1:654-9907 GCA_016180375.1 Nitrososphaerota archaeon
GCAATTCACAGAGCTCTTGCGATTTAAGCAGTTCTATGGTTAGAATTATTTAGGGAGGCAGATCTTACGCACTGTATGCCTAATTTCTTCGAAGAGAGAACTGTCAAATGGGAGAACGGGAAAGTGGTGATGATAGATCAGCTAAAGTTGCCTTCCAAGTTCACCTACGTCGAGTGCAGCAACCATCATCAAGTCGCCGATGCGATAAAGAGGATGGTCATAAGAGGAGCTCCAGCAATAGGGGTTGCTGCGGCTATGGCACTGGCGCTGGTTGCTAAGAAAAGCAAAGCCAGAACCAAAGAGGAGCTAATGAAAGAACTTGAAGCCGCAGCAGATATTCTAAGAGCGACTAGGCCTACAGCCGTAAACCTTTTCTGGGGCGTAAATCAGGTCCTCAAGAAGACTAGAGAATCAACATCCAGCATTGCATCATTGAAAGATGAGATAGTTGCCGAGGCAAAGAAAGACGAGATAGTTGCTGAGGCGAATAGGCTTGCAGACGAGGACGTAGAGTTTAACCACAAAATGGGTTTCTTCGGAGCCTCGCTCTTGGACGATGGCGAGACAGTGCTGACCCACTGCAAATAGCCTGAAAGGCTAGCAGAGTGCGGGCGCACTGGCAACCGTCGGCTACGGAACGGCTCTTGGCGTGGTTAGAGCGGCGAGGGAGCAGGGCAAGTGCATCAAGGTCATAGCAACAGAAACAAGACCGCACCTGCAAGGAGCAAGGCTGACTACTTATGAGTTGAAGGAGGACGGCTTCGACGTTACTCTCATTGCCGATACGATGGTCGGGTATGTCATGAAGAAGGGACTTGTCGATAAAGTGATCACTGGAGCGGACAGGGTGACCAAGGATGGTTATGCTTTCAACAAGATTGGAACGTATCAGATGAGCATACTTGCCAAGAAACATGAGATACCGTTCTTCTGCGCTGCTCCAACTTCTTCATTCGATCTTGAGAGGACTTTTGATCAAGTGACCATAGAGGAGAGGAGCGTATTGGAAATTACTACCATAGGTAGGAAAAGAATCGCGCCAAAAGGAGTTGCTGTACTCAATCCTGCGTTTGATATCACTCCTCCAGAACTAATATCTGCCATAATCACTAATGCAGGAATCATAAATCCGCCTCTGGATGAGAACATAATGAAGAAAATCCGTCCTCACATTTAATATCTGATGCACACTGCATAATCTTGGGCCTGTAGCCTAGCATGGATCAGGGCGTCGATCCTTTGGAACGCAAGCCTTCGGAGCCGGAGGTCGTGGGTTCAAATCCCACCAGGCCCGCTCATGGATCAGGGCGTCGATCCTTTGGAACGCAAGCCTTCGGAGCCGGAGGTCGTGGGTTCAAATCCCACCAGGCCCGCTCACCTTCGGTTCAAGTCGACTCAACGAATCGATAGCGTGTCGACAAAGACTATAATGGCACCTTCCGGAACTATTATGATGCGTCAAGAAAATATTAATCGGAATATGGAATTTTCCATAAACCACTGTCTAACGACTTCGTCATCGAATTCTTATTAGACAGAATTCTTACAGTAATTTACGTAAATGAAGTTTCTCTTCGTTTCTCCGGAGGCACTCTCCGCAGATCTAGCGTGGCATCTGAGGAAGGAGGGGCATGATGTCAAATTCTCCATCCAGAGTCAAAGCGAGAAAGACGTAGGCGATGGTTTCTTTGACAAGGTGGACGCTTGGGAGCCTGAAAAGGATTGGGCAGGCGTCATCGTCTTTGATGACATTGGCTTCGGAAATTTGGCGGAGAAGCTTAGGGAAGAGGGAAAGAACGTAGTCGGTGGTTCCCCTTACACAGATAAGTTGGAGTATGACCGTGGGTTCGGACAGGAGGAGCTGGGAAAGGTTGGAGTTAGCACAATACCGAGTTGGAATTTTACGTCCTTCGACGAAGCAATGGAATTTGTGAGTAAGAATCCCGATAAATACGTAATCAAACCGAGTGGGCACGCGCAGAACGAGAAGGAATTGCTATTCGTAGGTCAGGAGGAGGACGGAAAGGATGTCGGGCAGGTACTCGAGCACTACAAGAACAGATGGTCGAGTAAGATCAAAACCTTCCAGATCCAGAAGTTTGTGAGCGGCGTTGAGGTAGCCGTAGGCGCCTTCTTTAATGGCAAAGACTTCGTCCAACCAATCAATCTCAATTTTGAGCACAAAAGACTTTTTCCGGACGATATCGGACCAAGCACAGGGGAGATGGGGACATCGATGTACTGGACAAAGAGCAGCCCTATTTTCGAGAGCACTCTTCTGAAGATGAAAGAGAAGCTCGTCGAAAGCAAATACGTCGGCTACATCGACATAAACTGCATTGCAAACAGCAGAGGAATCTACCCTCTTGAATTCACCTCTAGATTCGGTTATCCAACTATAAGCATCCAGATTGAGGGCGTGACAAGCGAGTGGGGAGCATTCCTGAGCGAAATCGCACAGGGAAAGGATGTTCAGCTGAAGTGTAAGAAAGGATACCAAGTCGGTGTTGTAGTAGCTATTCCGCCCTTCCCGTTTGAAGACGATAAAGCTTTTCGCAAATACTCAGAAGACGCAACAATACTATTCAAGAAACCAAATCTTAATGGAGTGCATATCGGTGAGGTGAAACTTGTAGATGGTCACTGGCACATAGCTGGAAGGTCGGGGTATGCCCTTGTGATAACAGGGTCCGGAGCTTCGATGCTTGAAGCGATCAGCCAGGCGTACCAGTCAGTAAGAAACGTAATGATCCCCAACATGTTCTACAGAGATGATATTGGTCAGAGGTGGTTCAAAGATGTTGATATGCTCTTGAGCTGGGGATATCTTTGAAAGTTACAAATTATTGAATCGGCAGTAATTTGTTGATCAGCAAAGAAAGAATTTCGAGTGAAACTTAATGGATAAAACTATCCTTCTGATTAGTCTCCTGAATGCACGGATTGGACCTATTCAGGCGCTAATCCTACGGGCTCACATTATGTCTGTTCACCGCTGTTGAACTAAAAGCCTCTAATCTGGCTGCGGCTATTAACTGGTGGGTTTGAATTAGTACACAGGTAGGAAGAACGGTACTTGAATTTACCTTTGTATTACAGATGGCGCAGGTTTATTAATCGAATATAGCTGAGTATCTACGGAGATATTTTGGCAAAGGCCAAAAAGAAGGCGGCAAAGAAAGCTGGGAAGAAGTAGGCCACACCAGCCAGTACTGCGAAAGACAAGAAGATTCAAACAAGGCCTTACCTCTTTTTTATCTCAAAGACTGACGATATTCTAATCAAGAACATAGCGATTGAGTTTGCGATCGTCTGTAACTGAATTAGAGGCTACCTAACCTTCAATTATTATCTGGCCCTGCATTCCGTATTCCCTGTGGCCCGGCGTGGCACAATGATAGGTGAAGGAACCTAGCTTGTCGGCTACGAAACTTATGGCGCCACTTTCGCCTGGTCTGACTTCCTCCGTTCTTACACTGTAGGGTGATGGAGATATACTATCGAGAGCCCAATCATGTAGGGCAACGCCTGTATTGTTGAGGATTATTTGCACATTGGAGCCAAGCTTGACCCTGATTGTAGGGTTGCTTACACCACTGCTGACGAAGGCCCAGGGCATCTTGGATTCTTGCACGGCAAATATGAATAATTGGATATTAGCTACAGGTCTGGATGTGGATATAGACGCAGTTGAAGCTGTGCCATAAATTGAGGAGAGATAGAATCCACCAATTAAGCCCGCGACAAGGGCTACCGTTAGCATTAGGATGGTCAACGTATTACTCCGTTTTGCTGGGGCTGGAGCAGATCGCGACATTGATGAAGACAATGGAAACTCTAGATGGGGGGAAGCGACGTTATATTTATGATTAACTGCGTTAAGGTTAAGTTATCGTATTTGCACAGAGCTCCCAGACCTATGAGCCAGCACGCACAACCGTCATTATAGAGGTTGTCCTGAATACGTGTTAGAATGGTACTCCAATCGAGCTAAGAGGGCTTTTTGCCGCTTTGACTATGTGCTCCGAAAGTCTTCGTCAGACGCTACGTGTTATCCGATGAACTCTCTGCAAAATAGTCCAGTCTTCTTATCACTCTAAGTTTCTCGAAACCAGAATTTCTGATTAATTGTAGATACTCGTCCTCGACGGCAGCTCCACCAGCACCAAGGATCTGCGAAATGCATTATCTCAACAACAGCATCCATGGGACACTCCAAGCACCAAAGCCGAAAGGTGGAAATTAGTTTTTTACTTAACTACAGGCTGTGCTTTCGCGTTAACAAATCTTACCCTGTGGAGTTCGAAAATAGGCGAAACTGCGTTCCAGACTTTGAAATTACAGTTCCAGCAGATTCCTTATCAGAGGTTGCCCAGTAATAATGGGCGATGAACCTTCAGAAGACTCTTGGACTCGGACTTGTGCTGTTGATACTTCTAGCACCGTTTATGATTTCACAGGCTAGTGTTTCTGAATACCTAAAGGTCAAGAGAGGCAGAAGCATAGAGAGAAGTCCGTCTTTAGAGGTTCCTTCTCCAGCGGCAACGCCAAATAATGCACCAGCTAGCCCGCTTCAGATAGTCACTAATGCTCTCGCAACTATCGGAAGAGGTGCGTCAAGTCTCTTTGCACTAGTTACAAGCAATCTCAATCTCCCATTTCTGGATTCAATTTTAGATAGGATGGGCAGTTTTGATACAGGGTCAGGGGTAGAGGGAGACTTTGTCTGGGATCATGACCCCCTGACTGTCTCAATAAGGCTGGAAAGCAATGCAGATCCCTCTTCAGCAGACTTGGTTAAATCAGCCATCATTGATTGGCAGGCTAGGATAAGAGATAGGGTAGGCATCGGTAACGTTCCACCTGATTCTGCTCCTTTTGGCGTAAGATTCGTGAGCGCTTCTTCCACAGCAGACATAATCATACATCTAGTCGATAAAACAGATTCAGTGCTTGGAACTGCGACCGTATACTACAGGTTCGGGAAGGTTGCCAGAGCCGAAGTGGTTCTAGCCACAAAAACCGCAATGCAGCTTCCTCTAGATAGGGCAGACGTTCAGAATGTCGCATCTCACGAATTCGGGCATGCTCTGGGACTAGGCCATAGCCTGTCCCATAACGATATAATGTACGAGTCATACGACTTTGTAAGCAGATTTTCTATAATCCATCCTTCAGTGTGTGACGTAGATAGGCTCATCGGAATTTACATGTCGGATGGCTTTGCAGCTCCAAACAACGAGCCAAGAATAGGTTCTTTCAGCTGCAACTAGAAGGTGTAATCCCTCTTTTTCTTATCTTCCTTCTCTAAAAGCCGAAAGAGTCGGAATTTAGTCGCCTCTCCGGGAGAAAGCTGATAGCCACAGGAACTGCATGCAATCTTTTCCTGAAAATCTCTCAGAGAGTATAATCCACATTTTGGACATTTCATTCCACGGTCTGTTTTATCATCAGGCAGCTGGTTTCACGTGTTCCACCTTGCCAAGGCGGCTGTGATATATCTTTCATTGTATACCGGATCCTGATAACTCTTCAGGTTATGAGTAAACACTCCCATGTTTTGAGTTTATATTGCAAACAAGGAAAAATTTCTATACACAGGCTAGTATACCCTGAAGAGTTATCTTAACCCTATGATCACCCTCAACCGTCTCTTTTCACGCCTTTCTGCATATTGTAAATATCCTTGACCCTTTGAAGCGTATCAATTTCATCGGCACTCTTATCGTGCCTGATCTTCTTGATTCTAGGAAATCTTAACGCGTAGCCACTATCATGCCTGTCGCTCTTCTGTATGGCATCGAATGCAACTTCAAGAACAATTTCGGGTCTGACGATCATCCTATATCCATGATCTTCGATGAGAAGTGACTTTATTCTCTCGGTCATATATTCAATTTCTTGGTCTGTAAGGCCTGAGTATGCCTTTCCAACAACCTTCAATTCTCCATTGTTCTTGACGGCAAAGGTGTAGTCAGAAATTACACCTGCTCTCTTTCCATTGCCGTATTCCGCCGCCACAATCACAACGTCAAGCGTTTCAAGCTCTTTCTTGAGCTTGATCCAATACTTGCCTCTTCTACCAGGCCAATATGGCGAAGTGGGATCTTTAACCACTAACCCTTCATATCCGAGTTCTTTGCTGTGCTCGAATGCGCGTTGTATTTCCTCCGCATTCTTCACAGTATCAATGTGCGACAGGGAGAGTTTAGCAGGGAGTTTCAAACTTTCTAGAGTCTTCCTCCTCTTCGAGAGCGGACTTTCTATCATCACTTCCTCATTCAAGTAAAGAATGTCGAAGACCTTGTAGACTATAGGGACCTCTTCCATTATATCCTTCGTCGGCACCTTTTTTCTGATTCTTCTTTGAAGATCTTGAAAGGGTAGAGGCGCGTCGTCCTTGACTGGCAGAATCTCCCCGTCCAAAATCATAGAGTGAGGGATTTTCAGTATCGCCTGAACAAGATCAGGGAAGCTCCACGAAATATCTTCCAGCCTTCTTGAGTATATCTTGACCTTGGAACCGTGCTTGTGAACCTCCGCCCTTATTCCATCGTACTTTTGCTCCGCATAAACAAGCTTCTGATAGTAATCGGCAATTGCTGAAGCTGTAGGCAAAGTCTCCGCAAGCATGAAGTTAGTCGGCCTGAATATCTGGATGGTTGCTTTGTCAAGTTCATCCTTTGCGACAAGACTTGCTGTTTCACCTACGTCCCCAAGTATCAGATTCGCAGCTCTAACCTCCTCGAGAGTCTTTCCAAACGCTTTTGCGATCGACTCCTCAACAAGCCCTTCAACCAAACCTATTCGCAGTTCTCCTAGCAGAATCTTCACTAGGTACTTTGCTTCTATTGGAGAGCAGTCAAGAAACAGTCCCCGAAGCATGTCTCTTCTTACATCAAGGGAGCCTTTGCCTCCCAGTCTTGCGATTCGATCAAAAGTTCTATCCATCTCAGCAATCGTAAGCTCCCTTTTGAAGAGGGATTGAACCACTCTCTTGACAAGAACCTCCTGCACCACATCCCCAAGATCACCATATTTCCTGTAAACTTCGCCGAGTTCATTTCCCCTCATGTTGCAAAGTTCAACAACAATGTTCCAAAGGATGGAATATCCTGCGAAGACCTCTTTTTCAGTCCACTTGGGAAAGAGATATGCTGAGAAGTACCTGCAGGCTATTGGAAGTTCAACATCATCAAGCTTAATCAAGAAACTGGATAACAGAGAAACTTTTTCGTTCTTGCTTGAAGTCGCCTTGACCTTGTCCGCAACTTCAGCAAATTCTAGAAAACGTGCCATATGGATTAAGTTGACGGCGGAACCAAAGAAGCGGCCATCAAATAAGCTTCCTCTCCATCCCTGTAATAACCTGAGATTCTAGTTACAATCTTGAAGTCGAGTTTCTGGTAGAGGCGTATTGCTGGTGCATTGCTGACTCTAACCTCCAAATAAGCTTCAGTGCAGCCTCTTTGTCGCATCCCGTTCAGCGCCTCGATCACTAACGCACTGCCCAATCCCTTGCTCCTATGATCATCAATAACCGCAATAGAAACTATGTGACCCTTTCTGGCAAACCCAAACTTCTTCAAAGTTGAAAATCCATATTCTATTCTACACATAATATAGCCTAAAACTTCTCCTGCCAACTCAGCGACAAGGAAAGTTTCAGGAGACTCCCTCAGCATCTCGTCATAGAAGGACTCCGAATAGTGCTCAGGTAGCATTGCCAGATTTACGGAAATCACTTTAGGTATGTCCTCAGGCCTTGCAGGCCTCAGGATGTAGTCTCCAATTCTCTTTACAAAGGAGTTCTGCAAGCAGTAGGAGGGAAGTAGCAGAAGTTTTAAAGATTAGCGGAAGGTACCTCTCTTCACTAAATGGAAAGCCCACCGACAGACACTTCCCTTAGCAATGAGGATATCGAGAAACTCGTTCGTTCAGGATTTACAGTCAAATCCGTCTTCCTTAGAGAAGATGGCTTTGAGTACATCGTTGAAAGATCTCCTGACCTTAAGAGGAACTTTGCAGTTTTGCTGGCAAGCCTCAAAGTTGGAGGAGGTGCTGCAGTTCTGCGCTCCTCGGGCGAGGACCTGCTTCTTCTCGTTCGCAAGCATGTGGATTATCCAAAATCAAGATCACGAATTCCCTTGATATTACTACTTGCAACTCTGGCAACGATAGCAACTGACGGCGTACTCAGGTTCTTAGCATTTGAAGGTGCAATAACCCCTCTCATAATCATACTTTACACTGTCAGCCTCTTTGGAATAATTGGAACTCACGAACTTGGGCACAAAATAGCTTCTGCTAGGCACGGCGTAAAGTCGTCTCTGCCTTACTTTATCCCTGGCGTGCCCACTTTACTTCCAACATTCGGAGCGCTCATAAAGGCCAGCGAGCCTCCGGTCAACCGTGATTCCCTATTCGATTTGGGAATTTCTGGCCCTCTAGCGGGTCTCTTTGTCAGCCTGCTGGTAGCACTTGGTGGAGGTCTTACCGCTGTTACGCTATCTGTTGGCGATATAGCAAAAAAGACAGCTGCAGGATCTCTTCAGGAAATTGCTCATCTGGATATTTTCACTAACCTCATCCTGAATATTTTCGCCAAACAACCTGAGGGGAGCGGTCTCATTCTCTCACCGCTTACCTTTGCTGCCTCTCTCGGCTTCCTTGTCACCTTTCTCAACTTGATGCCTGCTTGGCAGCTTGATGGAGGACATGTTGCGGGAGCGGTTCTTAGCGATCGAGTTCACAAATACTTCACATATGCTAGCATCATAGCCATGTTCCTGCTTGGCTTTCAACTAATGGCCTTGCTTGTTTTGTTCATGTCATTCAGATCTCCGGCGATGAAGCCCCTTGACGACGTTTCCGAACTCTCAAAATCAAGAAAGGTTACATTCGTCCTTGTGCTAATGCTTACGGTCGCTCTCTACTACTTTACAATCCGCAATAATCCCTATTTCAGTTTGAGCGCAAATATATAGATTCTCTATGATTTCAAGAGGGTCTCCGAAGCTTGTGGAACTACCAGTACTCTGGTTCTCTGTCCTTGCGAGCTAAGAAAATAGTTTAGTGCGTCGCTGGACTTTTTCCCGCTCTTTAGATTGAATCTAGTTTCAACGTAATAATTCGGGAGCGTTGAGACGAGGACTATTTGGTGCATTTTTGAAACCTCACGAAGGAAGATAAGGTCCTCGAGTCCCTCTACATATTTGCTGCTCCGAGAGAGACTCGTTGTATCTAGTTTGCC
>JACPBJ010000028.1 GCA_016180375.1 Nitrososphaerota archaeon
GCAGAGGCTAAACTTGCAGAGCAGAAGTCAAAGATTCTGCTTCAGGTGCAAAAAGAAGAGAGCGGGAAGTTGGTTGTTAGGAAAGAGCCCTTATGGTTCGAACGCTACAGATGGATGAAGACCTCTGAAGGACTGCTTGCAATTGGTGGCAGGGACGCTCACTCGAACACAGCGATAATACGAAAACACCTTTCGAGCAATGACATTGTATTACACGCGGAAATCGTCGGTTCTCCCTTTTTCGTAATCAAAGATGCAAGCGAGGCTAATTTGCAATCAACAAACGAGGTTGCGAAGGCTGTAGTTTCCTACAGCAGAGCGTGGAGAGAGGGTATCAGGGCTACGGATGCATATTGGATCAAGCCGGAGCAGGTCAAGTTGCAGGCACCAACAGGCATGTTCCTTGCAAAAGGGAGTTTCCTTATCGAAGGGAAGAAGAACTACATAAAGTCCATAAAACTTGAACTTGCGGTGGGGGCTTGCAGGGTTGAGGGAAGGGATACACTCATGGGCGGTCCTCTTGAAGCCGTCATAAAGAATTGCGATGCTTACGTTCTTCTAACACCTGAAAATGTTAAGGCGACTGACACGGCTAAGAAGGTAAAGGCAGACATAATCGCGTTATTGGATGAAGAGAAAGTAAATATATTCAAGCACATTCCCCTTGATGATTTTGTTAGAGTGCTCCCGTCTGGAGGAGGAAAGGTCATAGGCAAGGGGCGCGGGGAGCAAAAGGATTAAGAGGGTTCTACTGAGGGCAGACGGTGTAACCATGGCATACGACGGCTCTATGATAAGGACAAAGGTGCTGGTGCGTGAGGTAATGAATAGCCCAGTGATAACAGTCAAGCCTACTGCTAAACTCAATGCAGTTGCAAAGAAGATGGTTGAACTTGGAGTAGGCAGTATTGTAGTTATGGAGAAAGAGAAGCCAATTGGGATAATCACGGATACTAACATAGTGGAAAAGATCGTTGCCAAGAATGCCGTTCCCAGCAAACTTGCAGCTGCAAAGATAATGTCCTCGCCTCTTCACACCATAGAATCAACAAAGGATCTTTCAGACGCTGCGAGGCTAATGAGGAAGCTACGCGTAAAGAGGTTGGGCGTTACAAAGAAGGGCGATCTCGTTGGCATGGTATCGGTCTCTGATGTTCTGTCTGTCACTCCAGAGCTCATCGACATCGTTTCCGAAAAAGCGAAGATAATGACGGGTGAGTCGAGAAGAGTTAGAGGTTATGTTGAGGGTTATTGTGATAACTGTGGAAAGTGGTCGGAATATCTAGAGGAGATAGACAACAAATACGTCTGCGAGGAGTGTAGGCTAGAATCTGCTACTGGGGAGCTGCCAGAGCAGTAGTTGAGCTCCCTGAATATAGTAAATGGCAAGCTTTGGACTGGTAGCGGTTTTGTCGATGCTGGTATTTCAATAGTAGATGATTGGATAGCAAAGATAGGCAAAGGACCCACTCTGCCTAAAGCTGAGAGAGTCCTCAATGCCAAAGGAAAGTTTGTCTTTCCGGGCTTCGTTGATGTTCATACGCATCTTAGGGATGCGGACTATTCTTACAAAGAGCACTTCAGAAGCGGAACATCTGCTGCAGTTGCCGGAGGCTTCACGACGGTTCTCGACATGCCCAACACTTCTCCACCTATTACAAATGCACAAGCCCTGAAGAGGAGGATTCGAAGTGCCCAAGGCAAGATATTCTGCGATGTGGGCTTCTATGGAAGCACAAACTCTGTGGAAATTACCAGAGAACTCGCGAATGCAGGTTGCATTGCTTTCAAGGCATACCTTCACAAGACTATCAATGGTGTATCATTCACCTCCGATGAGTACATTGAAACTCTGGCAATGGCTGCGAAGAAATTCCATCGGGTGGTTTGCTTTCATGCGGAAGACAGAAAATACCTCGGCAGAACTGAGCCCAAAACTGCGAAAGACCATTTGTTAACCCATCCTCCAAAAGCTGAAGTTTCAGCAATTGCCAAGTTGATCAAGATAGCAAAGAAAACGGGTGCCAAGGTACATGTATGCCATCTATCCACAAAAGATGGACTTAATCTAATCAAGAAAGCAAAAAGAAACACTGACATTACTTGTGAGGCAACACCCCACCATCTTCTGCTTACAGAATCGCTTCTGACAAAACTTGGAGGGCTGGCAGTCGTCGAACCCCCACTGAGGAGTAAAGAGGACGTTGCAACAATAGTCAAAGGAATTGCTGATGGTTCCGTAGAAATCATCGCGACGGATCATGCGCCTCATTCCTTGAAGGAAAAGCTAGGCAAAAATCCCAGACCGGGTTTTCCCGGGCTTGAGACCGCTGCGGGAGTTCTTATGACACTAGTCAGCAAAGGCATAATTCCAATGGGAGGGATCGTTTCGGCTCTAACAACAAACCCGGCAAGAAGATTCAGTTTGCATGCGGGCAAATTGGCACAGGGAGAGAGGGCAAATGTAACCATCCTCGACCCGCAGAAAAAATGGAAGATAGACCCGAGCAAGTTCTACTCCAAGGCAAAATACTCGCCTTTTGACGGAATGGAAGTCCAAGGTAGAATCATGGCGACGATCGTAGGAGGAAAAGTAGTATTTGAGGACGGGCAAATAATCTCGGAGCCAGCAGGGAAAGTGGTGCTTGGAAAGCAGATTCGCAGTTGACGGCATGCTTGGGAGCTTAGCGAGGAAGCTCCGAATATACGGCTTCGATACGCTTTATGACACTTCGCTCGACGATGATCAGCTGATAAGGCTTGCCCACACGAGGCAACTGATTCTCCTTACTTCTGACAAGGAACTATTCGCGAGAGCTCTTAGAGCAGGTATCCAGTCAATCCTGCTGACAGAGGAAAATGATGCGAGACGGCTTGTTACCATCTTCCGAACCCTAAAAGTTTCTTCAGGCAACATCGATGCGGAGAAATCCAGATGCGCGTCCTGCAATGGCGAGCTATCGACAATCAACCGATCTGATCTCAAGGTTTCCCTTCCAGATACCGTACTTAAGAGGCACGAGCAATTTTACCTCTGCAAGAATTGCAGCAAGGTCTACTGGAAGGGGGGCCATTGGAGAAGATTAGAATCCTTGGGAAGAGAAGTTAGCAAGAGCCTAGAGCAAACTTAATTCAAAGCTCTTTGTAATCGATTGTAACCTATGGAAATAGACGAGGCTGCGGGTGTCTTTCTAGTAACGACTGCAAGGAAGACTGTGGAAGGGCTCTTTACTAACGGTCATCTTGTCAGCCCTCCTAGAGAATATCCTCACATCTTTGATACTAATGCTGGTGTATTTGTTACCATAAACAAGGCCAACGGAGCAGAAAAGGAATTGAGAGGCTGCATAGGTTTCCCCTATCCCGACAAACCTCTCGTAGAAGCACTTGTGAGAGCTGCAGCGGCATCCGCAACAGAAGACCCTCGCTTTCCTCCAGTTTCGAAAGAAGAATTGCCCAAAGTTGTTTTTGAAGTGAGCGTGCTCACCCCTCCCGAGCAAATCAATGTCGCATCGCCTAGGGAATTGCCCCAAAAGATCAAAGTGGGTTCTGATGGCCTTATAGTAAAATGGGCCTATGGGAGCGGGCTGCTTCTCCCTCTAGTCCCTATGGAATATGGCTGGGATGCGGAAGAGTTCCTTGGCAATGCTTGCATGAAGGCTGGGGCAACTCCAGATATCTGGCTGGTTCCAAGCACGAAAGTCTACAAATTCAATGCTGTAGTATTCGAAGAAGCAGAGCCGAGAGGGAAAGTAGTAAGAAAGCTGGCATAAGTCTATGGATCCTTTGATTTACCTGCCATCGTATGGTTCTGGGCTGGGGCATGTCAGCAGGCTCTCTGTAATAGCAAGCGATCTAAAATCAAGAGGCTACCCTGTAAGATTCTCCTCATCTGGAGAGGGTGCAAGATACCTCCAGGAGCAGGGGTTCGAGTGCGATATATGCCCAGAAATTGACGTTGGATGGGCTGATGGAAAGCCTTCGGCGATGAAGACCTTGCTGAACCTTCCCAGCATGACGTTGAGTTTTGTAAAGCAGGTTCGATTTGAGACAAAAAATATGAAGGCTATAAAACCAAAAATCGTCGTAAATGATTCAAGGCTCTCAAGCGTGATAGCGGCATCAAAACTTGAGATTCCATGCATAACCATGCTGAATCAGGTTCGGATATCTCTGCCTGAAGGGAGATTGAAGAGGGTTGCTGGCTTCGGAGAGCGGCAAGGAGCCGAAGTGCTAGGACGCATGTGGTCTCGAAGTGATAAGATACTGGTTCCTGACCTCCCTCCTCCCTATACGATCTGCGCCAAGAACGTATGGGATATTGATGTTGTAGCCAGCAAGCTGGATTACGTTGGCTTTGTTGTGAAAAAGAAAGAATTCGACAAGGACGATCTCTCGAAAGTCAAGGCAAGATTCGAAATAAACGGTTCGACAAGGACATTCTTTGCGCAGATAAGCGGCCCAGATGGGACTCGTGAAAATGCGATACAGAAGGTGCTCGAAGTTTCAAAGAAGGCAGATAGAGATGTCTCGTTCATAGTCTCTGCAGGGAATCCGGGAGGCCGTACCGAACCTGTGAAGATGGGGAACTCATGGTACTTCGAATGGTGCCCCATCAAAGACGAGCTCTTTGCTCTGGCAGATTACGCAATTATTAGGGGAGGGCATTCTACGATAGCTCAATCGGTGTCGTATGGAAAGCCCATGATCGTTCTGCCAATTGAAAATCACTCTGAGCAGATTGGAAATGGGAAGAAGGTTTCAGAGCTAGGATTGGGGCTGTGCATCGATTCTCGTTTGGAGACAGAGTCACTGCTAGAGGCAACAGAGGAAATCTCTTCCAATGACAAATACACGAGCAAGGCTCAGGAAGTTGCGGAGATAGCAGAGAAGCACAACGGACCTGAAAATGCGGTCAATGCAGTTCTTTCCTCCATACGCCAATAACAAGATTTTATTCTAGCGCCATTGAATTTGAGAAGCGCGAATGACAGCCCAACGCTATACAGTAGAGGAAGCTTTCCGCCTAGCAGATGGTTCACCTGTCATGCTTTATGGTTGGATCAAATCGAAGAGTCAGATCGGAGGGCTAACATTCGCAGTCCTCAGAGATGGAACTGGTCAGATACAGATCGCTGCAAGGAAGAATGTTGCCAATGCTGATGCTCTTGCTGCAATTCAGCAGGTTACGACTGAATCTGCAGTTTCCGTTGAAGGCGCCGTTAAGAGCGATGCCAGAGCTCCTGATGGAAGAGAGATTCAGGTTAAGGATTTCAAGATACTTGCCAAATCTGAGAAATGGCCGATCACAAAGAGTGCAGTAACATCTCCTTCCTTTCTCTATGACAACAGGCACCTCTCAATAAGAGGGAGAAAGTCAATCGCCGTGATGAAGGTCAGAGCTGAAGTGATCTATGCAACTTTCGATTTCTTCATTAAAAGAGGTTTCACTCTCATAAGCGCCCCAACTATCGTGCAATCGGCATGCGAAGGAGGTTCAACGCTCTTCGAGCTGAACTATTTTGGGCAGAAGGCATACCTCTCACAGAGCGCTCAGCTTTACGAAGAGGCAGCGATATTTTCATTTGAGAAGGTCTTCATATTCCAGCCAGCATTCAGGGCGGAGAAGTCAAAGACTTCGAAACATTTGACAGAGTTCTGGATGATAGAGGCGGAGCAGGCATTCGTTAGCCAAGAGGAGAACCTGAAACTTCAAGAAGATCTTGTAAATGCGATAGCAAGCAGGGTTGCTGAGAAGAGGGCAAAGGAGCTTGATGTGCTTGGAAGGAAGATAATCGTTCCCGAGCCTCCTTTTCCGAAGGTGAGCTATGATGAGGTTCTCGACATGGCTGAAAAGAAGGGCATGGGTTTCGAGTGGGGAGAGGATATCCCTACCAACGTTGAGAGAGAAGTCTCACAGACCTTTGACAGGCCTTTCTTCATAACCGACTATCCATTATCGGCAAGGAGTTTCTACCACATGACAAAGCCCGACAATGATAAAGTTACAAAGTCTGCCGATCTCATAGCACCGGAAGGATACGGGGAGATTGCCACAGGAGGAGAAAGAATCTCCAATTATGACATGCTTATGGAGAGGGTGAAGAAGCAGGAGTTGCCTGCTGAATCGTTCCAATGGTACCTCGATCTCAGGAAGTATGGCATGCCTACACATGCAGGTTTTGGCATCGGAGTCGAGAGGACTGCAAGATGGCTCTGCGGCCTGAAGCACATCAGAGCCGCTAGTTTATTCCCAAGAACAATTACAAGAGTCAATCCATAGAGTCGTAACGCCTTATAGGTAGCATTTCTAACAATAAAAGAAGATTGAGCAAAGATCTGACTCTGTTAGGGGTCAAGGGAAAGATTAGAGGGTTCAAGATTGAGGACTATCAGGAGATTGTCAGTTTATGGAAGAAAGTTGGCCTTGCTGAAAAGGGCGAGAACACAAAGGAAGATCTCATCGAGCAGCAGAAAGTTGCAAAAGACCTCTTCTTGGTCTATGAAGTTGATGGGAAGATCGCTGGAACCGTAATAGGAGGGTGGGACGGCTGGAGGGCGTGGATATACAGAATAGCTGTAGCTCCGGAATATCAGAGGAAAGGTATTGGGTCAAAGCTGATTTTGGAAATAACGAAAAGACTTTCCTCGAAAGGAGGCAAAAGATTCAGAGCCCTGATAATGTCGCATAACGACCCCTCTAAATCGATGTTTCAGAAGACGGGTTTCAAGCTGCACGAAAAGATTGTTCTCGCGACGAAGGACGATTTATGCTGCTGATGCTTGTATCAGTTTTGTTGCAGCGAACCCTCTAATCCTCTCTATGCTATAATAATACCCGTGATGAAAAATGGTGAATGAAAAAACTGCGCTGGTAGTGTTGGCTGTCGCGGTGGCAATAGGAATCGGCTCAGCCTATGTGATTGGCTATGTAGTTGGAACAAGTTCCTACCCGGGCTTTGGCATGATGGGATGGACCTGGCCTTGGGGGAAAACAGGGATGATGCAGCCTGGCGCTGGTCAGGGTTGGGGCGGCGGAATGATGGGTTCGGGGATGATGGGAGCAGGCATGATGGGCCCGGGTATGATGGGGCCTGGCTTTGGAAGGCAGAGCGCATCTCAGAATACTGTCATCATAACGAGCTATAGCTTCTATCCAGATACGCTAGTTGTAAAGAAGGGCGCGACTGTGACTTGGGTAAACATGGACCCAGTTTCGCATACCGTGACGGCAGGAACCCATGACAAGCCCACTGGCTTATTCACATCTGAACTGTTGGGGCACATGGAATCATTCAGCTACAAGTTCACAGAACCGGGAACATATGTTTACCATTGCGATCCTCATCCATACATGACAGGGAAGATAATCGTCGAGGGCTAGATGCCCTCTATTTATTTTTGCAGACATTCTGAAAGGGTAACCTCGTTTGTATTGGCATATTCTTTTATGGTAACAATGCCTCTTTCTGCAAACCTTGCGAGGATTCTGTGAACTTTCAGCCTTGTCAGGCCTGACTCTTTGACGATGTACTTCTGGAGATACTTGCCGTCATGCATCATCAGCACTTCCATGACTTTCTGCTCTTCAGGGCTTAGGGTCTTCATTATAGTGGCAAGGCTCGTTTCGCGATTTTGAGGAGCAGGGCTGGTTGCAATGTTCCTTATCTCAGGAAAGAGAGATGAATAGACAAGGCCGATCACCCCTGCAAGCAAGATGCCTACTAAGGCGAAGGGTATTAGGAAGAAAAAGGGCATGAAGGGAGCACCGAAGGGGGCCATGAAATTACCTCCCATCATAGCGCTCATCATATCTTGCATGGACGTAGGTGTAGAGGCACGTACTGCAGAGCTAATTGAAAGAGTATAGAATAAAATACCGACTAAACCAGCAATAGACATTAGATAATTAGCGCTTGAGATAAACCTTCAAGCGTAATCATACTCACAGACCCGTGGCTCAGATTTATTAACTAAGTGCAGTTAACATTGAAAGTTGGGCTATTTTTGGGAGGACGAAGAAAGGCGAAGAACGCCCACGAAAGCCCTACGAATGATAGTTTACCGACGCGACAAAGGTGTTTATGGTATTTGTCATGGAAAAGTAGATCCGTTTGATTTTGAGCTAGCGCACAATAGGGCTCACTCGAGGGGTGGTAAATTGACGGTCACTAACACTTTTGTTGCTCATCCATCTTGCAACAGGTCTCAGGGAACATTAAGTAGGATACAGGTGAGAAGGGCTTTAGGTATTGAGACCAAGGAAGACAAGATGAGAAAAGCATTGAAGGGATTGAATCTGCAACAACTGAGGTATCTAGCTCAAAAACGAGGAGTAAAAGTGAAGGGAGCGGTTACGAGTAGTTTATTGTGGGGCGACTCTCGGAGTCCGCCTTCCGGAACAAAATATGTAAACACCCTCGCCAAAGTAGTGTCAGAAAGTGACATCACTTTGGCCTCGAAACAAAAACCAAAGGTAAGAAAGAAGAGCAGGCGGAGAAATCCTAGCGACTGGTCGCTATTCTAGTCTTGCCTGCACCACTATCTGACGTTCAATTGGCCGTTATAGAGATCTCTGAAGGACTCATTTTTCAGGAGTATTTCTTGATTTCTTTGGAACATAGCGCATCTCAAGTTCATGGAATTCGTCATAGCCTACGAGCTTGTTAAAATCGCCAAACGGTATGAGGTTCTTCAACCCTTCAGATGTATTATGCTTCTTAAGATACTCCAGCGAATCTTTGATTCCTTTTGCCGCAGCATAAAGCGATGTGAGAGGGTACAGAACAATCTTGAAGCCCATCTTTTCAGC
>JACPBJ010000222.1 GCA_016180375.1 Nitrososphaerota archaeon
GGCGTGAACGTGACAGATACTACAGAATTCTGGGCTCGAAATGCCAGAATTGCAATGCAGAGTTCTTCCCCCCTCTCTACAGATGCAGGAAGTGCGGCTCTGACAAACTTTCTGACCATGAGATGCCGCAGGAGGGGCAGATCCTTGCCTATACTTTATTGCGTGATCTTATGACTGGTTTTGAAGACCATGACCCTATGCCGATAGCGCTCATCGAACTTAACAACGGAGTTAGGATAGTCGCCCAACTTGCAGATACTCCTCCTGATCAGATTTCCGTTGGTAGCAAAGTTAGAGCAGTTTTCAGGCGTGTTCGCGTCAATGGCCCAAATGGGCAGATTTTCTACGGCTACAAATTCGCTATAAAGAACGAGAAGGTCAACCTAACACGTTAGGGAAAAGGTATAACCGATCCATTAAACTCATAATTTTCCGAATCTAAATGCCCAAAATTTGGATTGCCGTTACTGTAGTTGTTGCCATTGCAACCCTCGGTGGCGCTATTCTGTTTTCATCTTCGCCAGTTCCCGAGACAGCTCTGAAGCCTATAACACAACCTTCTCCGGAGCCTGCTAAAGTGGCATCTCGGAACCAAGAGCCAGAAAAGCAAGCGCAGCCTCCTCCAGTAGTCGAAGCTCCAAAACCACCTGCCCCTGCACCAGCGCCCGCGCCCCAACAACCAGCTCCCGCCCAAGCTCCGGCTCCGGCACCTGTTCCGCAACAACCAGCCCCAGTGCCACCTCCTCAACAAGTTGTGAAAGGTAACTTTGCAATTGATCTTGAACGCTTTACCGATATCGCAAAGAGATCTTACACATCAACGATAAGCGTGAAGGTAAACCCAACTCCAGACTTTGAATCTGAAATTACCTTCTTCGCGGCTGATGTTCCAGACGGGGTGACCATAACATTTAGCCCAGAAAAGATCTTGGGCTCACAAAGAGGCACAACCGCAAAGATCGAAGTTTCGGACAAAGCGAAGAGCGGAACCTACACGATACTCATAGGAGGGAAGAACGGTCCTATTGCAAACACGCAGAGATACGTCCTTGAAATACTTGACAACCTGATAATCATAGAGGGTTTCCAGTTCCCAGCAAAATATACGATTAAGAAAGGAGAAACCGTTGTGTGGCTGAATACTGACAGAGGCGACCAGTACGATCCTGGCGCGCATACAATAACCAGCGACGCTGGTAAGTTCGACTCTGCCTTGGTCTATGCAGGTCAGACGTTTAGTCTCACACTTAGAGAGCTTGGAACTTACAAGTATTACTGCAGGCCACATCCCTACATGATAGGGTCAATCGAAGTTCTGCCTTAGCGCTGCATAGAAACTTTGTACAAACCATAAGCTAGCACTACAATCCCAGCAAGCAGAAAGTGTTCCTGCCATTCTATTGCGTCGTGGTAGAGGTGATTACCGACTCTGGAAAAGGCCTGTGCGGGGCCGTCCATTACTAGACTCATAACCACAATTAGCAGAACACCAATGATTACATAGTATGCACCTCTGGACAATACAGCTGCGATGACTGTGCTCACAATATAAATTGAAGCTATTAAGAAAAATGCTCCAGGCCTCAGCCGCTGTTCAAATTTGGTGACCCGCATGGAACCAATGCAACGGAATTAATGACAAAAAGGACAAATAGCAGAAAGGCGTACAAAGCCATATGAAAACTGTTGAAGCGATTATCAGATCCGAGAAGGTCGCCGACGTGAGAAGAGCCCTTGCTGAACACGGGATTACCTCTATGACTTTATCCAATGTTATGGGACGTGGCGAAGAGAAGGAGGCCAAGCGCGAAGCGATCAAGTATACGGGAACCGGAAGATATGATAAAAGGAGTACTCAGGTAATAGTGGATTTGTTCGCAAGAACTCGTCTGGTGATGGTTCTTGATGACGATGAAGTTAATGAGGCTGTAAAGACAATTGTTCAGGCGGCTAAGACTGGAGAAAAAGGAGACGGAATCGTCTTAGTGAGACCTGTAGAGAAGGTTGTCAGGATAAGGACAGAGGAGAGGGTCTAGGATAGTATCAATTTTCTCTTTTGGGAGAATGCCTTCTTCGATTATCAGCTCCCGAATACTCTTCCCGCTTGCCATAGCCTTCGTCGCAATTTGAGCGGCTTTGGCATAGCCTGTAAGAGGAGCGATTACAGTAATTAATGCAAGGGTATTCTCTGCATAATGCCGAGTCGTTGCTTTGTTAACCTTTATTCCGTCTATGCACTTTTCCGCTAAGGTTCTCATGGCTCTTGACAGTATTTCGATGGATTCCAAAAGCGTGTAAGCAATTACCGGCATCATGGTGTTGAGCTCAAGATTTCCAGCTTGTCCCGCTATGGAAATGGTCGTATTGTTGCCCATGACTTTAGCAGCGACCATATTGACAGCCTCAGGGATCACAGGGTTAACCTTTGCAGGCATTATGCTAGACCCTGGCTGGATTGCAGGGAGCTCTATTTCATTGAGGCCTGTCCTAGGTCCTGAATATAGCAGCCTAAGGTCGTTGGAAATTTTCATCAGGCTTACAGCTACTACATTGAGAGCTCCGCTCAGCTCAACGGCAGCGTCCTTGTTTTGCATCGCTTCAAAGAGGTTATCAGCCTGCCTGACGTCAAGGCTCGTCTCCGTTCTCAATTCATCAATAACAAACTGAGCGAACTTTGGATGCGCGTTCAGCCCTGTTCCTACTGCAGTTCCTCCAATAGGCAGCTCAGAAAGGTGAGGGAGACAAATCTCAATCCTTCTTATCCCGTGAGTGATCATGCTTGCATAGCCGCTGAACTCCTGCCCTAGGGTAATTGGCACGGCGTCTTGCAGGTGCGTTCTTCCTGCCTTTACGATAGACTCGAACTCTTTGGCCTTCTTTTTAAGAGAGGATTCAAGAGATTTCATAGAAGGTAAAAGATCTTTCTTTACAACCTCCATTGCTGCTAAGTGCATTGCGGTTGGAAACACATCGTTTGTAGATTGACACATGTTCACATGATCGTTTGGATGAACGATCGTCTTGCCGCCTTTCTTCCCTCCAAGAATTTCCGTCGCCCTGTTCGCTATGATCTCATTAGCGTTCATGTTCGTTGATGTGCCGGAACCCGTTTGAAAGATGTCAAGTACAAATTGGTCATCAAACTTTCCTGAAGCTGCTTCTTTAGCTGCTGTAATTACAGCGTCTCCGCGTTTTTTGTCAATAAGGCCGAGTTTTAGATTCACTCTGGCGGCAGCGAGTTTGATCGTGCAAAGCGATCTTATGAACCTAGTCTGAAATCTCAGATCCGAAATCTGAAAGTTTTCAATTGCCCTCTGCGTCTGCGCCCCATAATACGTATCGTTAGGTACTCTCACCTTCCCCATCGTATCGCTTTCGATTCTAAACTTTCTTGGTGGTTTTTTCAATTTCCTACAGCATCGCTGGTGAAACTATCGAACCAAAATCCCTTTCGCATATATTTGCTGTCATACGGATGAATAGAATAAGATGCTAGGGTTCTTGTGCATCATCGGCACGTATCTGGAAGGATAATTTAGAGATCGCCTGCATGTCTGGCAACAACAGCAGCTGGCTTATTCACGCTTCTTTA
>JACPBJ010000029.1 GCA_016180375.1 Nitrososphaerota archaeon
GGAAGGGTAACAAACGAGCTCGAAAGGACAAAGCAGGGCATAGAGGAAGCGACCAGAACCATTGTTAGAATAGATGAATCGCTGCCACATCTGAACCAGATGCGCATCGAAAGAGTCGCTGAGATAGAAACAGCAAGGAGAAGAATTTCCGAAATTTCTGAAGAGATCAACGAGGTCAATACACTTAGAGCAATGCAGCAGACGGAAAACACGTCCCTTGACGAAGAGAAGCAGGATCTAATAGATGCACTGCAACGTGAAACTGAAAAGCTGGATAAACTTGAGCAGAGGAACAAGCGTTACAACGAGGCTTTAGCCAAATTAGCCCTAAGAATATCGGATCTTGGAGGCAAAAAAAGAAATCTTGAGGACAGGCTCAGTGGATTAACAATAAAGGCAAAATTCCTCACTGACACCCTGACAAATTTTGAAAACAGTCTGAAGGAGTTCGAAAGCGTAAAAGAAGCGCAAATTAACGAGCTTGATACAATTGATAAAACTAGTAGCAATCTGTTTGCAAGGAGGGAAAAAATCGAAGAGGAGATGTTTAAAGCTATAACAACCCTTCAGAAAGCAAGCGAGACCCTTGTCAAATACGAATCACAGAAATCCGTGGTGGAGAAAACAATAGGTCAGGAAGTTACGCTTGCAAGGCTTCAGGAACTCTCCGATTCCGGGGCTCTAATGGGATTCCTCGGCAAAGTTGGGGACATATTGACATGGGAAAAATCATATGAAAAAGCTGGAAGGGCCGCAGGTCGAAACTGGTTAGGTGCTGCTGTTGTTGAAGACCTTTCAGCATTGGTAAAGGCTGTTGAGGTGATTAAGAGGCTCAAGCTTGGTAGGCTGTCAATAGTTCCACTTTCAGAACTCGCTGACACTAAGAAAGTTTCACCTCCAAAGGGAAGCGATGTGTTAGGCTCAGTTGCCGATTTCGTTAATGTAGGTGATGTGACAAAAGGTTTCGTGAACTTTATTTTTGGCGATACAATTCTTGTCAAGAATACTACATCAGCATACTCTCTCGCAAAGCAAGGCTTTCGTACGGTTACGCTTAATGGAGATCTGTTTGAGCCGGGAGGTCTTGCATTTGAAACTGGGAGGATGAAGGGGGAAATTTCGGCCAGCGAGTTTCTAGTTGACGCTGAATCGCATGATGCAATAAAAGAAGCACTTGCATCACTAAAATCTTCAATATCGAAGAGGAAACAGGATTTAGAGGCGCTGAAGAAACAGGCTAAGCAACTTGATCTTGAGAGAGTAAAGAAAGCCGAAGCTCTTGGAAAACTGGCAGCTGATCTGAACAATATCAGAACATTCCTATCCAGATACCATAGAATTGTGGCTTCGCAACAGAAACAAACCGAGAAGGCACAAAAATCGTTCGACGTGGTTTCAAAGAGATTACAGAGCCACATAAATTCCAAAACCATTATTGGGGTCAAGATCTCTGATGTTAGCTATTCTATCAAGGAGTCAAGGGTAGAAACTCTAAGGGAGGAAATTCACAAAATAGACGATGCAAGGATCAAACTCACTCAATCCTTAGAGGGGCTTCGCACCAGAAACCTAGAGTTGCAGGGTCAACTGGCTAGAGAGAATGGAAATCTCCAAGCAAATCTTGAACCGATACTGCGACGGCTTGAAGAGGAGATAACTCAAGCCCAAGAAGAGCTGGAAAGAAGGAAGAGGTCAATTGAATCATTCACTAAAGCCAAGGAAGTCCTCGAAGCCGAGCTGGTAAAGCTCAGAGACCAAGAGAGGGAAACCATAGAGTCATCAAGGAGGCTGGGGCCGATTCTTGAGAGCTACGAAGATAGGCTCAAAGATCTTCGAAGGAGCAGAGAGTCAGTTACAAGAAGCATAGGCAATGTGGAAAGGGAAACCTTTGCAATAACAAAAGAGATTGAGAGGCTTGTAGAAACAGAAGCTGCTTGCAGAGGTGAGCTCTCGCTTTACGGCTTCTCTGAACCTCTAGAGTATTTTGAGGTTGTTGAAGTACTCTTGGCAAACCTAAACCAGGAATACGAATCGTTGAGGAACAACGTTAACTTCAGAGCCGATGCGGATTACCGGCAGATTTACGTAGGATACAGGGACGTTTCGAAAAGGAGGAACCAGCTAGAGAACGAAAGGAATGCAATCGTCAAATTCATACAGGATGTGGATGCAGAAAAGAAGTCGGTCTTCATGGATGCCTTCACAAAGATTGATAGAGAGCTGCGCAGCATATTCTCGCGCATTACAACAGGATCAGCATGGCTTGAGCTGGAGAATCCCGACGATGTATTCAACACTGGCGTCTTTCTGATGACTCAATTCCCAGGAAAAATACCAAGAGAAAGCGGAGGAGTAAGCGGAGGCGAGAAGACAGTTTCAGCACTGTCATTGATACTTGCTATCCAAGCAGTAAACCCTGCTCCATTTTATATATTCGACGAAATTGATGCGCACCTTGACGCAATCAACTCAGATAGGTTAGCTGAGTTGCTCAAAGAAAGAGCTAGTAATTCGCAGATCGTAATTGTAAGTCTTAAGGATACGGTATTAGCAAGAAGCGACCTAATGTATGGCGTTTACATGGAGTCGGGTCTTTCTCACGCAGTTAGGTTCCAGCCCAAGATAGAGGTGGCAGCGGGAACTGGCTGAAGAAAAAGTTAGCCTAGCGAAGCCGCCATTAAACCTACTAATCAACCCTGACAGCGTAAAGTCTGGCAGGCCTTGGGAGATAGACATAGCGGATCTCCTGGAACTCTTCATATTTTCAATTCTTAAAAGGAAATCAACAGACCTAAGGCTTTGCGGATCTGTAGCCCTCTCCTCCGCATTGCTGTACAGGTTCAAAGTGGAAACAATATTCTACTTTGAGCGCTTGCGGTCTGAGAGAATCGATAGATCTAAAGATGAACCCCCAAGGATAATCGTCCTTCCGTTCAGGTACGAGCTATACTCTACATCCATAGAAGACCTTGTCAATTCGCTAGAAACGATACTCAATGAGGTAATCTCGCAAGGAACTAAGCAGAGGGAGAAGGTAAGCAAGGTAGAACCTGAGCAAGAGATTCGCGTAGACCAGTATCTGATCAAGATAGAGGGGATGGTCAGAGATTTCAGATCAAATCTTATCAGGATGCTCATGACGACGGAGGAAATATTGTTCAGCAGGCTGGTTCAAGACCTGTCAGTGTTCGCGCAGGTTAGAACCTTTGTCCTTCTGCTATTTGTTGCAACGGAAGGCTTAGTCAGGCTCAGGCAAGAAGGGGACGAAATTAGAATAACGAAGGTCATATGATGACCGAGGAGGATGTCAGAGGCAGAATAGAGGCGGCTTTGTATGCTGCTGGAAGGCCGCTCAACGCGGAAGATTTGGAGAGGGCTGGCGGCATAACGTCTAAGAGGAAGGCATTGCAAATAGCCAGAAGGATAACACAAGATGTGAATACCACGTTCAAGGCTCTACAGCTAGTTGAACTTGCAGGGGAAAAGTTTGTGATGCAGCTCAAACCGGAGTTCAACAGCATCGCAAGGCGTTTTGCTTCGAAGGTTCTTCTCCCAGATGCTGCTATGAAGACTCTTTCATACGTCGCGTTCTTCCAGCCCATTTCCGCGCAGCAAATTGCAGAAAGAAGGGGTTCAGTGGCATATCGGCACTTGAGGCTATTGGAGCAACTAGATTTTGTAAAATCTGAACCACAGGGAAGAACAAGATCGTATAGAACAACAGACAACTTTGCGAACTATTTTGGCTTGAGCACGGACTATCAGGTCATGAAACAGCAGCTCTCTAGGTTTGGGCTCAGAGAGGCTGGTCAAGGACAATCTCTATGACGGTTCTGTTGACTTGAATAGTTGCGTCAGCCTACATTTTGCCCATCTGTCCCCGAAGTCATTAAACATATGCAGTATGTACTAGATACAATAGTAAGAGCTGAACACTAGAGTAATCTACTAGAGTATGTAATTCCATTTTACCAAAAGCACGCCCCCACACGCATGACTCCCCGTATAGGGGGATAGCACGCCCCCCTGCGCAAGAATAGTCTAGGGGGAGGCAATATAAAGAAAGGAGCTGAACACTTTAATATTCAGACAGATCTGAGTAGTGCTTGAAACATGCCTAGGGCAATTGAAAACCTAAGGAAGAGAAAGAAGACCGGAGGGCGCAGGGTAGCGTATAGAAAGAGGAGAGCATTTGAAAAGGATTACTATCCTGCTGAAACAGAGCTGGGAGAAACCAGTATTCTTAAGAGGAGAGGAAGGGGAGGAAGCATGAAAGTTGCTCTGAAGTCTGTAGATTTTGCCAATGTCGTTGATCTTTCAACGCCCAAGGCAAAGAAGTCAAAGATCCTTAATGTAATTGGCAACCCCTCGAATAGGGACTATCAAAGAAGAAAGGTAATCACTAAAGGTGCAATTTTGGAGACTGAGATGGGCAAGGCAAGGGTAGTTTCAAGGCCCGGACAGCAGGGCGTAGTTAACGCAATCTTGATGAAGTAGGATTCATGAAGGACTACGACAGGCAGATCTTCTGGGTAGATTACTTCAATTCAAGCCTCAGCAGGGCTGACGGCCGCAAAGTACCTACAAACCAAGCGGTAAAAAATCCCACACTTGACGAGCTTGCAAAGGCCATTGGACGTCTAGGGCTTGAAGCAGAAGTTGCAACTGCTACACATCCTAAGCGCGTGGGCATCAAATCGGGCTATGTATCGGTGCCAAAGGCAAAGAAGAAATCTGCTCTGATGAGAGAGATAGCGAGTATGCTTGCAACCGTGAGAGGAGAATCAAGGCAGGAACCCAAACCTGCAAAGAAATAGAATGCTCCAGCAATCTTCCTACAGAGAAGGCAAGACAGAACTCGTAGTTCCTCCTTCAAGCCTAACGTCGAAGGTTCCTCCAAGAGATCCTGCTTTCTTCAACCCTCTTGGTGTATTGAAAAGAGACGTTATGGTGGCATTAGTCGCTGGTTATTCTAGAGGTATCGCTTCTGAAATTTCTTTCGGCGATCCACTTGCCGGGGTTGGAGCTGGCGCGATTAGAGTCTGCAAAGAAGCACCAGCGAAAAGAGTTTACATCAACGACCTGAATCCAGATGCAATAGAACTTGCGCGAGCATCTGCCAGACTAAACGGAATCTACAGGAAATGCTCATTTTCTAAGTTCGAAGCAACGGATTTTCTTTCCAGACGTTCAGGTCCTCGCAAAAGGTTTGACTGGGTCGAGCTTGATCCATTCGGTACCCCGGCGCCATTCTTAGAATCGGCGATTCGGGCTTGTAAGATAGGAGGAGTCATATCTGCAACTGCTACAGATGGAGCTGTGCTCTGCGGCGTCTATCCAAAAGTCTGCTTCAGAAAATATGGCGGCTATTCGCTGAACACCGAATATTGTCATGAGATAGCAGTAAGGATTCTTTACGGAGGACTAGCATTTGCTGCAATGAGACTAGATCTTGGTATTGGGCCAGCGTTCGTTCATACTACAAAGCACTACTCGAGGGCATATGTTATAGTTACATCGAGAGCAGTCCCGACATTCAGCAAAATAGGGTATATCTCGCACTGCTTCTCCTGCAACAGTAGGCACACCAGTGATGAAATAGAAACCAGATGCAAGGAATGCGAGAAGAAGGCAAGGTTTGCAGGGCCTTTGTGGATAGGAGAGCTCTTCGACAAGAAGATTGCTCACGATTCCATCGACAACGCACCATCTCAGGCTTCTAAGGAATTACTTGAGGCAGCAATTGCCGAAGCTGGAGCTCCCCCAACATATTACGTCATTGACAAGCTCTGTGATCTTGTGGGGATGGCTCCTCCTTCATTATCGAGAATAACAGGAGAGCTCAGGAGAAGAGGACACGTGGCAGTTCGCACAATACTGAACCCAAAGGCTGTAAGAACAGATGCAGATATGAAGACTATGAAGGAAGTCGTTAGAAACCTAGGCTAGATAGTTCTTACACACAAGATAGAACTCGCTACTGGCACCTCGACTTGCAAGTGGTTTCTCTATCGTCACATATGCGAATTTTCTCTTTACTTCGCCTAGAAAATTCTTGAAGCTAGGGCCTTCGAAGACCTTCAGGACAGCAGTTCCCCCTCTAGCAAGTATCTTTGGGAGCATCTCAAGCACTCTTCTGCAGAGGTCTATTTGCTTTGCATGGTCAATCTCCCAAATACCAGAAACATTTGGAGCCAAATCTGAAAGGACTACGTCTCCCTTCCTACCGCAAAGCCTCAGAATTCTTTCCTCCATCGAGACGTCAAATACATCCATGCAAAGAAACTTGACATTGGCAAGGCTTGTTTTTACAGGCTTCTTGTCTATCCCTATGACGCATCCGCTATCAGAAACTTCCTTTGAGGCTACTTCGAGCCAACCGCCGGGCGCACAACCGAAGTCGATAACATAATCTCCACTCCTGAGAATTTTGTATTTGGAGTTTATCTGGAGGAGTTTATAGGAAGCCCTGCTGCTGTAGCCTTCTTCCTTGGCTAACTTGCGGTAGTGATCTCTTTTTGCCTCGGTGAGTCTCATTTACCTTTACAAAATTACATCAGTTAAGTTGTCCGAGTTACCTCTTTGCGGGTATATCGATTCTGTCGCTTTGCACCCAACTCTCGACCAAGATGCATTCAAGTGGCGTAACTACGCCGGCTGGAGAACATCTTTCTTCGTCTGGACAGGTCATGCACGGAGCCTCTTCAATAGATTTAATCTGAACAGGGAATCTGAGGGGAGTCAACTTGTACGTCCATCGTCCTTCTTGTAGCATTCTGTCTCTCTTTATCATCCCTCTCTTCTCAAGCCTTATGGCAATTCTTGACCCATCTCTACTTGTCAGGCTGAGTTCTTTCCATAATTCACTTTGCAGCACGCCCTTCTTTCCGTGCTCTACAACGACCTTGTAGACCCTAGACGTAAGGTCGAGTAGCACTTTGTCATCTTTGATTTTTGTTGACAATTAAATAATCACTGCAAAATTTTTGCGTTTTATATTATTGGCAACATCCTATATCAACTTTACCTCGAGTTTTCCAAGAAATTATCTATAATCGGGATAGTAATTGAAATAAGCAATCAAATTTACACGGATGCAGAAATCAGTTGATGGAATACCTGCAGAGTTCCCTCTTGGGACTGGTAGAAGGTCTCACAGAATTCATACCAGTTTCTTCTACAGGCCATCTAATTGTGGTCGGTCGCCTGCTTGGTTTCGAGGGACGCGTCGCTTCAACTTTTGATATTTTCATTCAGCTTGGAGCTATATTCGCGGTTGTAATGCTCTATCGAGGGAGATTAGGAAACATGCTTTCCCTAAAGAAGACCAAGGGTTTTGCCGGTTCGAGAAGCTTGATGCTATTGCTGCTAACAACAATCCCAGCCGGAGTTGCAGGATTCCTTGCTCACGACTATATTATCGAACGCCTCTTCAACCCAATCGCTGTCAGCATTGGGCTGGGTCTTGGCGGGATAGGAATTCTTGTAACAGAAAGGTTTCTGCCCAAGGTAAAGAAATCGAGTATTGACCAGCTAGACTGGAAGGACGCGCTCATCGTCGGAATCTTCCAGATCTTCTCATTATGGCCCGGAGTTTCCCGCTCTGCATCTACCATAATTGGAGGCATGTCTGCTGGTATAGAACGAAAGATAGCAGCTGAATACTCCTTCCTAGCAGCCGTACCGATAATGCTCTCAGCAACCCTATTTGACCTTTACAAGAGCATCCAATTTCTAAGCAGC
>JACPBJ010000030.1 GCA_016180375.1 Nitrososphaerota archaeon
TCCTCCATGTACTCGAGCTGATTAACGATTAGACTTGCATGGGTAGAACTCATTTCTTAAGCCCCCAATATCCGCATGCAGCACAGTGCTCGTGCTTTCCTGCAGAATCAGAATACTCTATGACAGGAATTCCTTCGCAAGATTCCCCTGCTGGAGTATTATGGCTAACTTTAGGCTCCTCGCCTTTTTTCGGCATATCTGGCTCCTCGCCAGCAAGGGAAGAATCGATTTGGCGTTAAGAGAACTATCTGGGATAGACAAATTGTAAATGTACCAATACCATGATTGCGTCCAATTTGGGACATTGTCAAGTCTTCGGCGGGTGGAACCTGATCCGAGAGCACGAATCCGACGATAACTTTACAGAGCCATCTTTGCCCACTGCGGAGGAGGGTACCTGAAGTGGCTCAAGACCTATCGAACAGGTTCATATCAGACCCGTGCCCCTATTGGGCGGGCGAGAGATCTGGAGTCAGATAAAGTAATCAAAGAGATTACTTACGCAAATCCGTACGAGTATCTTGACCCGTTGAGCAGCAGCAAACTTTTCATTGATCGGAAGCTAGAGATGGAACAGGCGCTAATCGTTTGCGAACAAATCATCAGAGGAAAGAAGGGTGGCGTGCTAGTCTTGGGAGGAAGGGCTAGTGGCAAGACCAGTTTCTTGGATGAGCTTCGTAAACAGCTGACTGACCGGCAAATAGCAAGCTGTAAAATTCCTCTCAACATTGGTTTAGTTCAACCAGGGAATGAGCTCCAATTCATCAGTACTGTGCTTTCAGAGTTGCTAAAGGCAACCGACGAGGCAGGGTTAATGGACAAAGGCCTTCTGAGAAGCGTGAGGGACCTCTTGGGGGGGATCAAGATTGGCGAGATCGGAATAGATATTCCCGGGATCAGCTTCGTCGCAAAAGCCTCCGAGATGGGGAAGCTGACCCGTGCACCTTTCGTCGTACTGCGGGACGGTCTAGATGACTTTGTGAAGATGCTCGACAAAGAGGGGAAGAAAGGTACAAAGCCTGGAGTGATCCTCACAATTGATGAAGGGGATGCTCTCACAACTAACAAGGACTTGCTTCAGATAATCAGAAATGTTTTCCAGGACTTCACCCGAGTTGGTCTAGTGGTTGCTGGATCCGTCAAGTTGCTTACCCAAGTTAGCGACGTCTACTCACCTTGGGCTCGAGGGTTTAGGAAAGTATTGTTAGGGCCCTACTCCACAAACTCAGATGTCGACCAAGCGATAGGAGTTCCTCTGGAACTTGTAAGGGAGGAATTGAAAGCTCAAGGAGTTGAGATGGATGTAGTACACAGAAGTTTCGATTCCTTGTTGAGAGTTGTGAGTAGTAAGGAGCCCATGGCAATAAACGTACTTTGCCATTACGCCTACGAGCTTGCCACCAAGCGTCCAAAAGTGGAGAACGGACGATACATTCTCTATTTGCGGATAGACAGAGAACTGATGGACGAGGTGATTAACCAGCTGAGGGGTTCAGGAGAATACGACCAATTCCTTTCTGAGCTCAAACCGGAGGAATCTGCTCTGCTACGGATCCTTTCAAGGTGCCAGCGAGGGGCGAATGTTGACGAGTTAAGCACATTGCTTAAGCTGAATGAATTCGACAAGAGGCTTCAACAGCTTCCGATGGAGAAGGTGACGGACCGCATTAGGGTTTCACCGAACTTCAGGTTACAGACAAAGAACATTCTTGATTCCCTCTCCACGAAAGGGGAGAGCCATCAGCTGTCCGTGGTTACAACTCGTCTGACAGGGATGTCTTTGTACGAGATAGAAGACCAATGGATCAAGGCATACTTCACATACGGCTGGGATTATGAAGACGTAAATCTAGAACTCGGAATAAGTCCCGAGTTCAATGGCATTCGAGTGTTCGGCGATCCAGTCTCTACATTGATCCATAGCACAGTATTTCCACGAATGGCCTCTTGGCTCTCACCAAAGACTGGGTTCAGAGCCCACACGGGGCCCAAGGACGGCATGGAACTCAAGGTTGAGGAGGGCAGAGCGATTGTGGGTCTGAACTATCAGCGCACAGCCGACGGGATCTCATACCACCTTGCGTTCCAACCTTCACAAGAAGCAGACGTCGAATTCTGGAAGGGCGAAATAGTCAGCCTTGCATCTTCACTGAATCACATCGGCCTAATTGACGCTTTCAAAGTCTTCGTCAAGTACTCGAGAGCAAAGTAGCATCTCCGTAGCCGTAGCGAGCTCTTCCAGGCCCTTCGGACAAAATATTGACTCTTCTCCGGGAGACTACGTACCTGTAACCCAAGCCCCAGAGCAGTTGACAGACGATTCCCGAAGTTTTTCTCGGAAAGTTTCTCCCAAAACTAAAACGTACGCGCGCGCTATATACGAATGGATTGCCGGAGGCGGAACCGGCCCGTGATTCAGATTAGCTTAGATAGAAATCCACCTATGATACTACCTTGTGATAATAGAGCAGAACATTGTACCTAGAATGCTCAACCTTGCTCATAGGATCCTCTTCTGGCAGATTTACGGGACCATCCACCACGCTGAAGCTTACGCCAGTTATAGGATTCCCCACCCTAGTATTGAGAATATTTTCAATTTCCTTCTCCATCTTCCATTTCTTATCCTTCGCATTGCTACCCTTCGCAAAGACGTGGATCTGGTGAAAATCTGAATATGCGAATCTCGTCCCGCCAAGCGTCCTGGGCTTCTGGCTAACCGTTGAAGGTTTTACGTGGATCTGGTAATAGGGATTCCCCGAAAACCAAGCGGTTCCGAATTTAACGCCTGAAAGAGTTCCATCACCAGCTTGCGCCATTACAACAAGATCTGAATCGCCAGAAGCTCCGCCTGCAGGCCAGTTATTCTTTAACAAATTGAGCAAGCTAATATTTGGATCAACCGTAAAATCGGAGGACTCTCCAGCCACCTTCAGAGTTGTAGGCATTACTCTTCACTCCCAGCGGTTTTCAGCATGATATTTTCTGGCGGCGCTGCCTGCTTGGATGAAGTCTTGAGGCTCTTTATGATCTTCCAGAATTCTTCCCGATATGAGTTTGCTACCTCTGTCTTTGTCTGGTCAAAGATATTCAGAATTGCCGCAGCAGCGTAGAAGTTGCTCGCTCTCCTTATTGCATTGAAATCCACGTCGGAACTTGCCCAATTGCTCTTCCCAGTCTCCACGTTGATCAAAGCATCAGCATTTGCAATCTCATCGTTTATCGTAGTGTCATTGACTTCGCTGGATGGAGGATTGCCAGACAGCTTGCGAACGTCGGCAGTTTGCCCATAAGCCATGCTTGCCTACGCCTATAATGACTCAATCACTCAGGTAATATGCAGCAATGCCAGCGATGAAGATGACAAGGTTAGGAATTAGGGCAGCGGCTAGGACTTCCGAGATCTTTCCGAAAGCTGTCATTGTAATTGCCGTTATGAGACCTGCAGATAGAGCTATGAGTGCGAAGAGAGTAATGACAACATAGTGATGGTTATCCTCTTGAACTGTTGACATGATAGTTTCTGCATTTACAGGCCTTAAGAGAACTTCTTACAGCTAAGATGCTTATCAGTCACCATTCAAGAATGCATCCAGCACATCGGTTTCGCCCTTGCCTCCATCTCTAATTAGCTGAATGTTATCACCAAGGTCGTCGGCATTGAGAACGCCGTGCTTGAAAAGTGCTCTAATTATTACTGCTGTTGTCTCCCGAGCTCGTGCCTGCCTCTTTTCTATCCTGTGAACCCTCCAAAGTAAAATCACTAGGAGAAAGTTGCTACTTGCCGATGCCAGAGGAACGAGTTCAGGGAGGAGCTCCATTCAGAAGCTCCCTACTTTGCTTTAGTTACGGTGATCCAATCCTGCCAGTGCGATAGATCGTTATTGCAACCATTGTTATGAATTATGTAAGTTACTGCCTGGCTCTCTGTTTCGGCCTTGTTCTGAGCTCCGCATTTGCATCTTGCTACGTATGGCAATTCTACTTATTCACCTTACACTAGCGCACCTTTACCGTTTGCATTAGCAAAGCCCTTCTTGAGGTCGAACTGCATCGTAATTACGGCATGATGCAATCCATTCAAAACGGTATCATCGACTTCTCTGATAGTCATATCTTCTGCCAAACCTAAGACCTGTGCCTTCGCAGTTTCTACTGCTAGAATGTTCGTAATGTCAGTATCGACTCCATTCCACTTGACCAAGAAGACAGGAGCAAAGAGCTCTCCGATCTGACCCTTGGCAACATTCCTTCCCTGCCTGTCCAATTGGTTAGCATCGATGAACTTCTGAATGTTCATCAGATCTGCATTTGGGCCTGGACCGACGATGAACTTGTCAAAGTCGAACCCATTCCTCTGAGCATTCCTCCTCAGATAGAGAACAGTTTTGTAAAGATCTGTATCAAACGCTTGAGTAGTTCCAGCATCTGTTTGAATTTGCTTGACTATGGTCTTCAGCATGTAGTAGCTGAAGGCATCTCCAGCTGCTCTAAGCACCTCTTCAATTACTCCCCATCTCTTGAACTTGATATCCTGATACTTTATCCCGCAGTGCATGTATCTTATGGTATTCTCCTTGCTAACGTCTAAGCTGACAGTGCCAAACTGCCCTCCAGAATATTCTCGTCCAGCTCCATCATGGTAACCTTCCTTCACCACAAAGTCATTGGGCGTTATCGTTGGCCATTCCACCTTTTCTGTGTCGGTCATATCCACAATGTTCGCGAATTGCCTCCAAACGTCGGCTCCAGAGTATTCCGCACCTCTCATAACCGTATCCCAAACCTTGACCTTCAGAAGGCTCGCGCTGACGGAGACAGTTTCCTTGATCCCCTTGATGTGCGCAGCAGGCTTGCCTTGCTCTCCGTCGACAAGTTGCGCCAATCGGAGATCTCTGATGTTGATGCCGAGCTTCTCCCTGATCTCAACTACATGAGGGTCATAGTAAAGCTCCCTTCCTATCTTCTGTGTAAGTGCCTTGGGCGGCCTTCCAGTCTTGACTTCTAAAGAACTCATTTCTCATTCACCTAAGTATCCAGAGAAGAGGGATTCACCTCAACGGCAACGATGTCTCCATCTGCAGCTCCCGTATTTGTTAGAACTTTAGCTAAAACAGCAGCATTTTCGTCCTGAATAGTTTCAGCGGTTGCAGACGCATATGTCCCAGGCCATGCAGTATGGGCTAACTTCTTTGCCTTCCCCGCAGATGTAGATGTAGCTAGACTGTCCCCTCTCGAAACTGCACCATTTACTTTGCACTTTGCCCTTCCTTTCTTGCGGATTAGGCATATGTCGCCAGCCACGAGCGTCTTGTTAGGTCCTATCTTCATTCCAGCCTTTGCTCTGTCTTCGGCCACAGTGGTCGTTCCAACTCTTGGAAAAGTTTCACCAGTAGCAGGTGCCACGATGACTACGGGAGACCATTGAGGAATTGCTCCGTTTGCTATGGCATAGAAGTCCTCTCCTAACGTATCTAGTGGACCTTCAAGAATTTCAGGAAAGTCTTCAGCCATTTCTGTTTAGTTTGACTTGGATTTGGATAAGAGAACTATTCTGGAGAAGTTCCAGTCATTTCCACGATGTCTTTCAGGGGAGTGTTCCTGACAGCTATCTGGAGGGCTACCTTCTTTGCCCCTTCGGAGAGAGTTTCCTGAGTAACAGGCAGCTGTGCTGATTTTGCGCTCGTCCTTAGCTCGTTAATTTGCTTTAGGAGATCTTGCTGCCCAGAGCCCAAGTTCTTGATATCCTCCAAGATCTTGCCAATCTGCTGCATCTGCTCATTCAGGTTAGATGGAACCCTTCTTAACGATTCTGCAAGTTTCTTGATCTCCCCTACCTGACCATAAAGCTGCTTTGCCAAGGATGCTAACTGCATCTTGATCTCGGGAGGCATGTCTCCAATAGTCTCCAGAGCGGCAAGGAAGGCATCCAGATTTTCAAAGACCTTTATCGAATTCTGATCTATCGGCATCCTTGAAGTTGATCGATGTTCTTGATTAAGAGAACTTTTCTTGTTAATCTCTATTAGGCGAATAGAAGATTTGGGATCTCCTGGCAGGTTTTCTTTGGTGACTAATGCCAATCCATCGAAGAATATTCCAGCAGGTACTAGAGTGCCATCATTCAATATTTGGGCCGCTCTTGGCGGAGGACCTTGCACAGAAACATGCTGAATGTCACCATTAGAAATCTCCTGCTGAGCCCAAGGATCCTCGATGTAAACGATTGCTTCGATGACCTTCTCCTTTGCATCCCATTCAGCATCCACAACAACATTATTGCCAGATTTCAGAGAGTCCTTGTGGTTGATGTTCAGGTATCTGCCTATGAGGGTGCGAGCTGCCATCTTCAGCTCCTCTTCGGTATACTGCCTTCGTCCATGCCCGACGTTGTTAGGATCGGTTATTCCTTCATGGAGAGCCTTGACAGCGTAGAATTTGCCCGTCTTGCCCTCTTTGTTGAGCTGCTTGATTCTCTCCATGTTTGGAACCCATTCAAAGGCTTCCTTGATCTCCTTCTCGGAAGCTAACAGCCTAATCTCTGCAAGATTTCTCCCAGCACCCTCGGGCATAAATTGAGATCCTTGCGAATTCCATTAAGAGAACCTTCGGTCGCTGATCCAGCTCATCTGCCAGGATGAGGATGTCGACCAATTACCGGGCATGCAAGTAAAAAGAGTTCGGTTTCTGACACCAGTAATTCTTAGGCCTATTTTCTATGTTTTCAACCTCGGCTGATAGGGTGTTAACTCGGGCCAATGATAGTTAAAGCGATCAGCTAATTACCTAGCGCCTCTTCTTCTAAAATCTGGTTGGGTAGGCTCTCTAGGGATGCGTTTGGGTTGAAGGTTATCAAACTTGGAGGCAATTGTATAATAGTCCTTGTGTATTGCATTGGCAAATACGTTCAATTCACTTCGGATGATTTCGATCGCTATATTCCAGAAGTTTACATGCTCTTTATACCTAGCTAAAATCCTAGTTATGTCATCATCGGTCAGGCGATAGATCCAACCATCACGTACACCCTCATTTGAAATAATAGCCATACAAGCAGGCATACGAAAATCTCCTAATATTCCCTCAGACCTCCAAATGAGCCAGTCTCCAAGGTTTCTAAATCTTGGGGTTCCATAAGTAGTACTCATAATCTACACCTTATCTGCTATTTGTGGTAGCTCACCTTTTCGTTTGAATCCAAGGAGGTCGATGATTACTGTGACGCTAAACGCAACCATTGAAAGTACGCCGACTGATGCCAAAGACTTCACTTCAAAACTCAAGTGTGTCAGGTTAATACTGGAAAGAGGTTCGAGCAGGAGAAAGTATCCTAACGCAAAGAGCCCGATTGACGCAACAACTTCACTTATTAGGCGATAGATGCTCAGACCTAACCTAGACAAATCAATGGAGTGATTACGCCATTCGGTTCTAACATCTCCGACTGCTAGAACGATCAATATGATCAGAGTGGAGAGATATGAAGATTTGATCGGCAGAACTAGGTCTATCCCTCCAATATATAGGGAATAAAGAACTACAAAGACATATACATAAATCTGAAACAGAGCGGAAGAGGTCAAAATTATCCGAAACGGAAGACCAACACTTGAGTTCACAGTAACCAATAGTTTCGCTCTGGTTTGCCCTTTTCCTCAAGCCT
>JACPBJ010000031.1 GCA_016180375.1 Nitrososphaerota archaeon
TGCACGAAAAGACCATCGAGATTACCAAGCATGAGCATCTTACTACCAGAGGAGACTGCATAATTGGAGTCAGAGCCTCAAAGGGATGCTCTGATCTCTCCGAAGATTTGAAGTCGTTTTTGAAAAGTGAGAAATCTAAGGTTAAGTTTGAGATCGAGGTCGGCAATGAAAAGTTCGAGTTCTTTGCCAGAGGCTCTCCCTTTTTGAGTTTTGAGGATGATCATGAGATCGTGATCAGAATGAGCGATTATGCCTCGCCAAGAACTCTGGCTGTCGATGCGGACAAGGCTGCCTGCGATTTGCCGAGGAGCATGGTGCAAAGGCTGAAGAATAGCAACACTCGGGGCATATTGCGGATTTATGCTGGGGAATGAATTGCGATGAAAGCGACGGCTATTGCACATCCGATGCAGGGTCTGGTGAAATATCATGGGTTGAAGAATTGGGATCTCAGGATTCCCTACCATGACAGCATCTCCGTAAATCTTGAGGCTTTATGGACGAAGACGACTGTCGAGTTTGGAGATTTTGGAGGGGATTCTATTGTGATCAATAAAGTGAAGAGAAGCGGGAGGGTTCTTGACAGAACCTTATCTGTAATTAATCAAATTAGAAAACTTGCTGATATTGAGGATGATGTCAGAGTAGTTTCGGAGAATAGCTTGGGCTTTGGAGAGTACAAGGGCTTGGGCTTTTCATCTTCTGCTGGTGCTGCTTTGGCAACTGCTGCATTCAAGGCTGCCAGACTTGATAAAAAATATGGCTGGGATCTGAAGATGATTTCGAGGATTGCTAGGAGGCTTGCAGGCTCTGCTTGCAGAAGCGTTACAGGAGAATATTCGAGATGGTATGCAGGGAATTCTGATGTTACGTCCTATGCTGAAAAGATTGCAACTGCTAGGGATTTGGACATGGCTATTGTGGTAGTACCTTTAGGTGATGAAGTTTCTACGGAGACTGCGCACAAAGATGTTGAATCGTCTGCATTTTTCGATGCTAGGCTGAAGAGTGCTCAGAAGAGGGTTGAGCAGATGCAGAAGGCTATTCTTGCTAGGGATTTTGAGAGGGTTGGGGAATTATCGGAAATGGATTCTTTGGAGTTGCATTCTGTTACCATGACCGGAGAGAATAAACTGATTTTTTTCCGAAGTGAGAGCATTACTGTGATTAGGGAAGTTATGAAGATGAGGAAAGAGGGAATTCCTGTTTATTTCTCTATGCAGACCGGGCCATCTGTGTTCTTAGACACACTGCCAGAAAGGGCTGATGAAGTTCAGCAGAGGATTCACAAGTTGGGGCTTAAGACTCTAGTTTCAAAGATAGGGAAAGAAGCTAGAATCAAAATCTGATTTTTGGTCACTTGCACGGTTATTCATAAGAACTATTCTTTTGACTTGCATAGTAGCTAATAACTTGAGTCTTAATGCTTGCGTGCGTGTGCAATAAGATCAGTCAAAGCTGCAAACGCCTTCCCAACCTCCTCATTCTTAACAACAATAACGGTGTCAGTATAGCATCCAACAATATCCTCAATGTTAATTCTCCTCCGCGAAACTTGACTAACAAACTGCACTGCACATCCGGGAGTCACGACAACCTCTTCAGGGCTGTGTACAATAATAGCAGCCAAGTTCGGAGTATCTTCTAAAATCTGCCCCTTGTCAAAAGCTTTCAGAATCTCCTTCCGCATCATCTGATCGTAAATTATTGTAATTGATGACAATCCTTCAGAAACCTGCAGAAAGCCTTCCTGCTTGCTGGACATCATCTTTGCAACGGTATCGACATTCTTCTTGTTCTTCTCCAAAGACAATTTAGAAACGTCAGTCCTTACATTGATGGTGCTCTTTGCAATTACGTTAGTAATCCCTTCTGACTGCTCTGTATAGGACGGCTTAACCCTCTTCAGAGACGTGATTATGGTTTCTGGTTTGACCCTCTTTCCAAAAGATTCCTCAACCCTCGGCTTTATCGCCCTCGATATAGCACTCACATTGGCATAACCTCTCTGCAGGGCATCCTGTATCGTTAAATCCTCATCAATTATGTCCCTAACAATCTTCGCAATAGACTTTGCCAAGATTTGGTACACCTATAGCCAATACTGTACAATTTTGACCAAAACAAATAAAAGCGTTGCTATTGCAAAGATGTAAAGAGCATTGAAAGACGTAGCAGTCCTGGCCTTTTCCGGCGGCCTAGATACTTCAGTATCAATAAAGTGGTTGCAGGATAAACTGAACGTAGACGTGGTTACAGTTACTGTTGATGTTGGCCAAGGAGACAATCTCAAGGAGATTGAAGAAAAGGCATACGCAATCGGAGTAAAGAAGCACTACAACATAGATGCAAAGCACGAATTTGCAAATGATTACATATTCCCTGCAATAAAGGCAAACGCTCTCTACGAAGGGAAATATCCTCTTGGCACGGCACTTGCAAGACCGTTGATAGCCTCAAAATTAGTTGGGGTTGCAGAGAACGAAGGCGCGTACGCAGTTTCGCACGGTTGCACCGGTAAAGGCAACGATCAGGTCAGATTCGATGTTACCATCAAAGCACTGAACCCCTCTTTGAAGATAATCGCACCGGTAAGAGAATGGAACCTAAGCAGAGATGAAGAGATAAAATACGCGCAGAAGTTTGGAATCCCTATAAAAGCAAAGAAATCGATTTACAGCATCGATCAAAACCTCTGGGGAAGATCGATAGAGAGTGGGCCTCTAGAAGATGTGATGAACGAGCCCTCTGTTGATGTGTTCGAATGGACGAAGCCCATCGAAGAAACGCCTGAAGAGCCTGAGTATATAGACATCAAATTCGAAGATGGAACCCCAACTTCAATCAACGGCAAGGCAAACGACCCCGTGCAATTAATCGAAAAACTGAACAGGATAGCGGGAAAGCATGGAGTCGGCTTCATCGATCACATTGAGGATAGGCTAGTAGGAATAAAGTCCAGAGAGACTTACGAAGCCCCTGCAGCCGTAGCGATAATTGAAGCTCATAAGGATCTTGAGAAGTTAGTGTTGACAAGACATGAACTTGCGTTCAAGACGAAGATAGAGCAGGAGTGGGCATGGTTAACCTATTCAGGGCTATGGGTCGAACCGTTAATGGACGCTCTCAATTCATTCGTAGACGCTACTCAAAAGAGGGTCAATGGAGTTGTAAAGCTAAAACTCTTCAAAGGCAATTGCAGGGTAGTTGGAAGAGGCTCTCCAAATTCGCTCTACAATGTGGAATTAGCAACCTACACAGCATCTTCAAGTTTCGACCAAAGTTCTGCTGAGGGCTTCATCGAGCTCTGGGGATTGCCATCAAGGGTGGCAAGAGGGAAGAAGGTTGGACATACTAAGAGGAGAGAGGTTATCCGGACCCGCACCTGAGAGTGCTGAGTTCACGGGCTCCGTTGCCGACGACGCTCCTCTAATCGCTCCGGTTGTGAAAATCAATATGGCTCACATGCTGATGCTGGAAAAGAATGGCTACGTGAAGACCAGCGATGCTGCTGCTTGCTTGAAGGCTCTGAAAGCGATTCCAAAGAAGTTCAAGATGGATGCAAATCTTGAGGACGTTCACATGAATATCGAGGCTTTCGTCATTGATAGAGCAGGTGGTGATGCAGGAGGACAACTAAATCTTGGCAAGAGCAGAAACGACCAAGTTGCAACTGCGATAAGGATGGTTGCAAGAGATAAAATTCTGGAAATAGCCAAAGCCATGGAAGAGGTTTCCAGAGTTCTGATCACTTTAGGCAAAAAACACGCAAACTGGGTAATGCCAGGCTACACTCATTTGCAGCATGCACAGCCAGTTACTTTAGGACACCATCTGCTTGCGCACAATGATGCCCTGCAGAGAAATACAAAGAGGCTTCTGCAATGCTATGAAAGAGTTAATGCATGCCCTATGGGCGCCGCCGCTCTAGGAAGTGTGGTCCTCACGATAGACAGAGATTATGTCTGCAATATGCTTGGCTTTGAATCCCTCGTAGAGAACACTATTGATGCGGTCAGCTCCAGAGACTTTGCGCTCGAAACTATGAGCGTGTTAGCATTGGCAATGGCAGACCTGAGCAAATTAGCCGAGGAGATAATACTATGGAGCAGCTCCGAATTCTCCTTTGCAGAAGTTGCAGATGAATACGCATCGACAAGCAGCATCATGCCTCAGAAGAAGAACCCTGTAGTTGCAGAGATGATCAGATCAAGGGCAGCAATGGCATTCGGAGATTTGATGGCCGGGCTCTCTCTGGTCAAGGCTCTGCCTCTAAGCTACAACCTGGATCTTCAGGACCTTACACCTAGGCTGTGGGACTCCTGCAATAATACATTGGCGTCATTGGAGTTGATGGGAAAGATGCTCGCTACTATGAAGTTCAACAAGGAAAGATTAGAGAGCTCCGTCGAAACAGCAGTTGGCGCTGCTGATCTTGCTTCTTACATTGCAGTAAAGAAGGGAATTCCATTCCGCACAGCCCATAGAGTCGTTGGCGCATTGGCAAAGAAATCAGCAGACAGCAAGGAGGAATTCTCCAAGATAGTTGCGAAGCATCTTCGGGAGGCTTCCAAGAGAATTGCAAAGAAGGAAGTTTCTCTAACCAAAGAAGAGATCAATGCTCTGTTGATACCCTCTAGTAACGTTAATAGAAAGGTCGCAAAGGGCTCCCCCTCTCCAAGAGAGATTCAAAAGATGATACATGCCAGACAAGAAGAGCTTTCCGAAATGACATCAATAGTTGCAAAGAAGAAATCTGCTCTTGCAAAGGCAGAAACTTCGCTGATGCTTGCTGTGGGAAAGTTGGAAGGAGGTGAGAAGTAGGTGGAAACAAATTGTGGTGAATGCGGCGGCACGATCAAGATTCCGAAAGATGCGGTTGTAGGTGAAATAGTTAGCTGCCCTGATTGCGGGCTAGAATACGAAATATCGAAGATTTCAGGAGGCAAAGTCGAACTGAAACCCGCCGAAACTGTAGGAGAAGACTGGGGCGAGTAAAACGACGAGTCTGGGTCTGGTATACGACAGGGTGAGATGGGAAGAGAAGGCTCTTGCTCAGGAAGCGAAAAAAAAGGGAGCCCGAGTGGTAACCATCGATGCCAAGATCTTGACGCTTGACTCGACATCAGAACCCAAACAGATCAGAAAAGAATTTGGAGACGTTGCATTGGAGAGATGCATCAGCTACTTCAGAGGGCTACATGTAACTGCCTACTTGGAAGCAAAAGGCTTGACCGTAATCAACCCCCATGAAGTCGGCGAAACTTGTGGCAACAAGTATCTTACGACGCTCGCGCTCGAAAAGGCTGGAATCCCAACTCCTAGAACTCTTTTCGCATTTACGGCAGAGTCTGCAAAGGAGGCCGCAGCAAAGGTTGGCTATCCAGCCGTGCTCAAGCCAGTGGTCGGGAGCTGGGGAAGAGGCGTTGCCCCCCTAAAAGATAGAGAATCTGCAAACACCATAATCGAGCTAAGAGATGAAATGGACGGCGCTATGAACCAGATATACTACATCCAAGAGATGGTGAAGAGACCTCCAAGAGACATACGCACCATCGTAGTTGGTGACAAAGTGATCGCGGCTGCTTACAGGTACTCTCCTCCGGAAGAATGGAGGACTAACGTTGCCAGAGGAGGCAAGACGGCTCCATGCCCAATTACTAAAGAGCTCGAAGAGATAGTGCTAAAGTCTGCGAAGGCGGTTGGTGGAGGAGTACTGGGAGTCGATGCAATGGAGAGCCCGGAGGGACTCGTTGTTCATGAGGTCAACAACACAGTTGAATTCAAGGGAGCGTCGCAAGTGAGCGAAGTCAACATTCCAGCAGCCATCATAGGTTACGTGCTCGAGCTTGCAAAGAGGTAACTCAGCATGAAAGTTGGCGTAATTGGCGCATCAGGCTTTGTAGGCGGAGAGCTTCTAAGAATTCTCATTGGGCATCCGAAGGTTGAGCTGACACTAGCAACTTCGCGCCAGCATGCCGATGACTATGTTTACAGAGTGCATCCGAACCTCAGAGGGTTTACAGAACTTCAATTCACTGATGTAAATCCGAGCAAGGCTGCTGAGCAGTGCGATCTAGTATTCACTTCGGTTCCTCACGGCACTTCCGTGAAAATCATGCCCGAGCTGGTGAAGAGCGGGATCAAGATCATTGACATGAGTGCTGACTATAGGTTGAAGGACCCTCAGGCATACGAAACCTGGTACGGCTACAAGCATCCTAACCCTGCTCTCTTGGAGAAGTTTGTCTTAGGAATCCCTGAGCTCAGAAGAGAGGAGATCAAGAAGGCAGAATATGTTTCTGCCCCTGGTTGCATGGCCGTAACCTCAATACTAGGTCTTGCCCCATTGGTGAAGAATAACCTCATTGATACCGATCACATAGTTGTCGATGCGAAAATAGGCTCTTCCGGTGCCGGGGTAAAGCCAACCATGTCGAGCCATCATGCTGAAAGGTACGGTGTTGTGAGACCATACAAGCCCGTAGGGCACAGACACACAGCAGAAATCGAGCAAGAGCTTTCGACACTGGCAAATGCGAATGTCAAGGTTTCCATGTCGGCGCATGCCGTGAACATGGTTAGAGGAATTCTAAGCACATGCCACACATTCCTGAAAAAAGAGGCTTCCCTTCCAGAGATATGGAAGGCATTTCGCAGCACGTATCAAAATGAGCCATTCATACGTTTCGTCAGGGATAGAAAGGGTCTCTACAGATACCCTGACCCGAAGATTGTAGTAGGATCGAACTTCTGCGACATAGGCTTCGAAATTGATGAAAGAAATGGAAGGCTTGTCGTTCTTTCTGCGACTGATAACCTGCTGAAAGGAGCTGCAGGGATAGCGGTGCAAAGCATGAACGTGATGATGGGCTTCGACGAAACTCTTGGCCTAAGGAATGCTGCAATACATCCTGCGTGACACACATGGAAATCGTTGTAAAGGTTGGAGGAAGCATACTGGGAGAGGGCGTAAACCCTTCGATAATCCGCGACATTCAGAGCATCACTAGCAATCACAAGCTGGTTCTGGTGCATGGAGGAGGCGATGAAGTAACCGAAATTGCAGAGAAGATGGGGAAGCAGCAGAAATTCATAGTTTCACCAGAGGGCATCAGAAGCAGGTATACGGATAAAGAAACAGCCTCAATTTACACCATGGTAATGGTTGGCAAACTCAACAAGGAGATCGTTGCTGCGCTTGAGAAGATAGAGTTGCATGCCGTTGGGCTATCTGGAATAGATGCTGGGCTGATTCGCGCAGAGAGAAAGAAGAAACTTATCGTGGTTGAGGATGGAAGAAAGAGGGTCATAGATGGAGGCTATACTGGGAAAATACAAAGCACGAACTCGGAACTCATCAAATCGCTTGTCAACCAAAAATACATCCCCGTAATCTCTCCTGTCGCACTCTCCGAAGAATTTGAATTCCTTAATGTCGATGGAGACAGAGCCGCTGCTTACGTTGCCGGAGGCATGAAGGCAGACAAGGTTGTATTCCTCACAGACGTCAATGGAGTTCTGATGGACAATAAGGTGCGAGGCTAAAGCGCTCATGCCAAAGATAGGTCACGGGATGGAGAAGAAAGTCCTTGCCTCAATTGAATCTATTGAAATGGGTGTTAAAGAAAGCATCATAGCATCGGGCATAGTAGAAAACCCGATTTCTTCCGCAATAGCACACAATAATTGCACGGTGATAGTTCCTGACTAATTCTATTGTAGAACGCGAGGACAGATACCTCGCTGCGGTTTACCAGAAGTTCCCAATCACGATAGCAAAGGGGAAGGACGCGCTAGTCTGGGATGTAGATGGAAAGGAGTACATAGATTGCATGGGAGGCTACGGAGTCGCATTGGTGGGACATTCCAACGCCAAAGTAATTGAAGCTATTACAAAGCAGGCTGAGAAGATAATTACATGCCACAGCTCGCTTTACAATGAAGCGAGGGCAGAACTGGCTGAGAAACTAGCTAAACTTGCGCCCAAGGGGCTCACAAAGACCTTCTTTTCGAACAGTGGTGCAGAGGCAGTCGAGGCTGCGATCAAAGTTGCAAGGAAACATACTGGGAGAACACAAATTGTGTCCATGACAGGCGCCTACCATGGAAAGACGCTTGGAGCACTTTCTGCTACTTGGAGCCCGAAGTATAGAGATCCATTTCAGCCACTTGTTCCTGATTTTACCTTCTCGCAGTTTGGAAACGTCGAGAAACTCCGTGAAACTGTTAGCAGCAAGACTGCTGCTGTAATTGTTGAACCGATACAGGGGGAAGGAGGCATACATCCTGCTCCGGAGGGATTTCTGCCTGAGGTGCGGAGGATATGTAATGAAAATGGAACCCTGCTAATATTCGACGAAATTCAAACTGGGCTTGGCAGAACGGGCAGAATGTGGGCTTCAGAGCATTATGGTGTAGTTCCTGATGTTATGTGCATTGCAAAAGGTCTTGGAGGAGGAGTTCCAATTGCTGCTACAATAGCAAGAGAAGACGTCATGTCTTCTCTGAAAGTCGGAGATCATTCGACAACCTTTGGAGGAAACCCGATCGCGTGTGCAGCGGCTAATGCAACACTAGACTACATTGTAAAAGAGCGATTACCAGATAGAGCAGCTGAGATAGGCTACTCATTCAAAGAGAAACTTGAGAGGATAAAAGAGATGCATCCCATCGTTAGAGAGGTAAGAGGCATGGGGTTAATGTTAGGACTCGAGCTCAAGTTCGACATAAGAAACATTCTGATGAATGGCATAAAGAATGGCGTGATTATGCTCTATTCGGGCAGGAACGTACTTAGATTCTTGCCTCCCCTTGTGATAACAAGAGAGCAGGTCTCACGGGCTTCAGATATTCTTGACGCTCTTATTGCTGATGAAGAAAAGACAAAAACGACTGCCAGTTAGTCGTAATACGTCGGTCCACATGTCTCAGAGAACAGACTCAGTTATTTCTACGCCAAATCGTATGCTGACAATAGATGAAGGCTACAGAAGACCGCGCCAGACTTTAACACCTGGAGGAGTTAGAATGACCCTCTCATCTCCAAGTCTTGCTATATCTCCTCCCAAAGAGACAACATAAGTGTAAAGCTCCTCCACCACTTTCCTCAATTCTTCAACATTCTTTTGCGCAAGTGGAGTTATTCTCAGAATTATTATGGAATTCTTGTGCATCTCGTCCTTTATCTTCGGTATCTCATCCACACTCCGCAGTGGGAACGCTTTCACATACATCTGCGCTTTTGGCTTCTCTGTAGTCTCTTCCATTGCGCTTTGAGGCATCCTTACCTGTCTTGGAATATGTGCACCCTCTTATTAAATAGGCACTTCCGGAATGTTGACAATTTGTACCACAACTTTTTGTCGCATTATTTTCTTACTTCATATGGACTACTCCGTCCTAGTTTTGCACGCAGGGCCGTGCGTATGCTCAAAGACTTGCGTGCTTGAATTCTTCCCAGAGTCTGTCGCCAACATAGTGTAGATTCTTTACGACTGCTCCTTTGCTGATGCTCACAATCTCATTGCTTGCCATAAGGGCCTCTCCTATAGCAATAGCCTTCTCATGAGTATTCTCTCTTACAGCGATTTTCGCCCCTTTTGCAAACTCTCCTTCCACCCTGACTATGCCAGGCCTCATAACGTCGGCGCCGTTGCAAACAAACTTGATGGCCCCCGCGTCGACTATTACGGCAGGGAGGGCACCAACAGTTTTAACATCTGCCAAGAATGGGAATACAACGCTATCAATTTGGCCGATCTTGAATTCTTCACATACCACGATTCTATTCTTTTCATCGATTTCAACGACTTTCACATCTTTAAGCTTCTTAGCAGGTTTCATGTTTAGTTGGGAACTGATTAACTCAAGGGCTTCATCGATTTTGTTCTTGGGCAGGTTGTAGACCCTCATGTCTTGCTGGAACCTTCTCGGCATGAATCTACAATTGGTTTAAATAAAGGCGACGCTCGGATGTCGCAACGAGAGATTCAGTAATGTCCGTAGACATGGCCGTCAAGGTTCTGGACGAGAGCCTTGGCAAGACAGTCCTAATAAAATTAAAGGGAGGGAAAGTAATTAGAGGCACATTGCAGGGCTTCGATCAGCACATGAACCTGACGCTTGAGCAGTCAGAGGAGATATTTGAAGATGGAAAGACCAACTCGCTTGGCACTATAATAGTTAGAGGAGATAATGTCGTGATCATCTCTCCTCCGCCTAGGTAGGTTGATGATTAATGACAAAGGGAACTACATCATTCGGTCCAAGAGGAAAGGGAAAGACTCACATCCGATGTAGAAGGTGCGGCAGACACTCATATCACATGAGAAAGAAGGTATGTGCTTACTGTGGTTTCGGAGCCCAGCCAACGCTGAGAACATACAAATGGCTCAAGTACAGAAAGCAGCTGTAAGTCTGTCAAAATTTTATGAGCCATAGATTTAACTAATGTTCGCTATGTTTTACGAGCGCATATGGCAATGGAATTAACTGACCTGCTCGTAGGGTTTATTCCGGGCATAATAATTGGAGCAGTTATAGTCTTTGTACTTGCAAGGCCTGGCAAGAAACCTGTAGCCCTATCTCAAATACCTGAGAGGCTTCCATCTCTAAGAACCATTGCCAAAGAGGAACTGGATATAGCAAGAAGCGAATACAAAACGCTAAGACTCGAAAAGGATCTTCTTGCTGGCGCGCTTGTTAGGGTTTTTGAAGCGGAATCGCATGGAAAGCTAAGCAAAGCTGAAAGGGAGCTTCTAACCAGCAAATACAGAGAGCAGATCAAGCAAGTAGATGCCAAGATAGCTGATTCCGAAATCCTCGTTGAAGTGGGCGAGCTTGAAAACCTCAAGGATGAACTTCTGAATCTTCTGGAGACAAAGGTCTCCCAGATTGAGAGGAGACTGACTGATGCTCAAACAAGGCTAGCACAGATAAAAGGTCCTCCGCCCGTTATCATAGAAGAAGCCAAGACTCCTCAGCAGGAGGAGAAGAAGGCGGAAAAGCCCAAACCAGTCAAGAAAGAACCTACTGTTGATGAAAAGGTCAAAGACATCAGAAATGAAGTACTCGAGGCTCTGGCAAGACTGGAGCAGATGGACGTAGAGGGTTAAACTTGTCCCTTCAGGATGCAATAAAGAAGATGGGTGAGGCTGCAGCCTCGCTTGTTAAAGACAATAATCTCGTTGGGCTTGGGAGTGGTTCCGCGGTAGCAGCTTTTGTCAACGCTCTCGGAGAGAGGATAAAGAGAGAAGGGCTCAAGATAACTGCGATTCCAACTTCTATGCAGATAGAGCTCATCGCGGAGAACTCAGGGTTTCAGCTAGAGCGTTACAATCGCATCAATAATATCGACATTGTTGTTGATGGCGCCGACCAAATCGATTCCACGTTCAACATGATCAAAGGAGGAGGAGGGGCTCACCACCGCGAGAAGGTCTTTATCGAAGCTGCAAAGAAGAGGGTAATAGTTGCGGATGAATCGAAATATGTGAAATTCTTAAGCAGAAGCGTGCCTGTTGAAGTTTCAACCTTTGCAAGGCACTTTGTATGGAAGAGACTAGAGGCTTTGGGAGGAAGGCCGAAGGTGCGGACTCTTGAGAAGGGCTATCCTTACTTTACTGAGAATGGCAACATAATCCTAGATACGGAATTCGGAGAAATCAAAACTCCTCCAAAACTCGAAACTGACATCCATAAGATACCTGGGATCGTTGCAAATGGAATTTTCACTATGAAAATTGATCACTTCTTCAAGGCCAAGGCTGATGGAAGAGTGGAAAAGATTTCAAAATAAGCAAACAAAAAAAAGGAAGAAACCCCCTTCTAGGGGTTTCCTAGCACTACTAGATCGGCTTCCATCGTGGGCTGGTGGGTCTGGCACTTTATCTTGAAGACTCCTGCCTTGTCTGCTTTGAACGTGACTTCGGTCAGCTCTCCTCTCTTTACGGTGAACTGCTGTCCATATCCTTCAATTGTCGTAGAATGTTCCTTACCATTGATTCCCAGTATCTTGAGAGTGACATCGTCGCCCTTAGTTACTACGATAGTGGCTGGATCCCATCTGTATATTTCGACTTCCCACTTGCCATCCTTGTCAGGCGCCTTGAGAGCCATCCCTCCTCCTGCGGGGAGCGTTTTAGTTGGGAAGGGCTCTTTGTCTATCGTTGCAGACCCCTTTGGCTCAACTGCAGCCATGTAAATTGTTCTTGTCGTGGGTGTTGCTGCTACAGAGGGCTTTGGAGAGAGTGAAAGAACTAGTGCACCACCGGCCAGCACAATAGCCACTGCGGCTACCGCCAAGATCGCGTTATTGTTCGGCATATCTATACCTCCTACTAGGATAGTACTATCATGATATTTATAGCTGAGCCATGATTCTCAACATTGATAATCGTAATCGCCAAATATGTGCAAGGGTTTCCAGATAGGAGTGGGGAGGATGCGGGAAATAGGAGAGCTCGAAGCAGAGATTCTTGAAATTGCAAGAGCAAACCAGAGAGTTTCTGCTCGGGAAGTCTTACGTATAATATATCAGAAGAGGGATATAGCATATACTACTGTAAGCACGACACTTGAGAGACTAACAAAAAAGCATCTGCTTACCAGAGACGAACAGAAGATTCGAGGAAAAGTTACCTACTTCTACAGGCCTTCTAAGAGTGGAGTAGAGGTAGGCATAGCTTCAAAGTCCATAGCGCGTCTGATCAAGGCTTTCGGCCCGGGCGTAGTATCTGCAGCTTTTTCTGGTTTGTCAGCAAGCCCCGAAGAACTTCGAAAATTGGAAGAAAAGGTTATGGAGGCCAAAAAGAGCCGTGCCAACGCTTGAGTTTTTGCTAACTTATTTTACCAGCCCTGCACCTTTTACTACAATTGTATCATCAGTAGGACTATCCAGCCTCTCCTTCATCGTATTCAAGAATACCAACGATGCTTTTGCAAGAACCAGATTACTTCTCGTGATCTTTGTTTCATCTTTATTCATGTGGACCTTCGTAGGCTCTAGCCTTCTATTCTGCGAAGTATATGATCTATTCGAGATTGGAGATTCGGGCTCTGAAATCAAATTCGTTGGAGGTCTGGCAACAGTCTTCTCAATGGGTTTCGCTTTTTCCGCCAGTATCTTCATACAGGCCAGGGCTCCAGCTTTCGTTCTGAGAAAGCTAGGACGGCTTTCGACTGTAGAATCAGAACTTGAGAATCGATTCCTAAAGATGTGCAAAGCGTTGAACCTTGAGAAGGTGCAACTCCTGCAGACCTCAGACAAGAAGTTAGTTTCATTGGCAGTAGGCTCGAAAAGGGGCAACGTAGTCATTTCCACTGGGCTTATAGAATCTCTTGAGGAAGAAGAGCTTGATGCGGTTCTAGCACACGAATTGGCTCACATCATGAAAAGGGACGCGCTTCTCAAAACGGTTTGCCTTGTATATGCATATGTGCTGAGGTTTGACCCGATTATATGGCTCGTCGAAGCTGCTATCAATAGGGAAATGGAACTTGTTGCCGATGAAGAAGCATCAAACATTACAGGCGAACCGTTGAATCTGGCTTCTGCCCTGATAAAAATCCAGAAGAATGCTCAAGGAAATTCCGTCAGCGCATTGTCTGCTCTTGGTTTTTCATCAATTGGTAGGGGGCTTCGCAGCAAGCACCCCGATCTATCAATGCGCATTGAAAGACTGTTGATGCTGGCCAAGCAACAAGATCGCAAATGCGAAGCATCTAAGGACAAGGTGTCCGTTGAGGCGCAGGTTTCAGCAGCCTGATTACTTGCAAATAGTATTTAGATGGGTGCCTTGGGTTGGATGCATACGCTATGAAGGCATTGTTGCGAGATGAAGGACACCGTGTTATCAAGGGGAAATTATGGTAGACACCCAAATACTAATAGTTCTGATGACTAGGGCCATATCCCTTATCCTAGGATCGGCAATAGTAGTAATTGCTTACAGGGGGTACATGCGAAATAAATCACTCTCCATGCGATACCTCTCTCTAGCCCTCATATTCATTACCTTGGGAACGTTTGTTGAAGGGATTCTCTTTGAAATTGGAGGCTTAGGGTTAAACGAAACGCACGCGATAGAGTCCTTTGTGAATGTAATCGGCTTCATATTGATGGTCTTTTCGCTGAGAGTTCGGTAGAGAAATAATAATTCTAACTTCTGCTCTTTTGGGTTTGATTGGAATAAACATCTAGAATACATACAAGACTAAAATAATTCAGATTTCAATTCGATTCGAGTTTGTCTTCCGACCCTCAGCCTGAGGATCCTGTATTACGGAAGCTTGAACAGATCAAGGAAAGGTATGCGGTTCTAACAGAGGATCCCAAGGCGAGGGCATGGTTCGATGATCGCTACAAAGGTAAGAGGAAGGCGAACTACAGGGCGGTGGACTTCCTGATGGAGGAGATTGTCGATACGGGTATTTGCAGCGGTTGCACTGCCTGCGTTGTAATCTGCCCGTGGGACGTTTTTGATTATCAAGGAAATCATCCAGAGGACACAAGAACAGACCGCTGCACCGACTGTGGCCTATGCGTACAGGTTTGCCCTGAGATGCCCATGGTGGCAAACCTAAGGCAGGAAGTCTTTGGAGAGGCCAGAGGCAGAGTTGATGACTTCGGCTTCTATCAAGAAATTTTCCTTTCTCGAACCAAAATTCCAAAAATTCGTGCCAGAGCTCAGGATGGAGGCACTGCTACAACATTATTGTATTATGCTCTGGAGAAGGGTCTGATCAAAGGAGCCGTTGTCGGGGACGTTTCAAAAGAGACTCTTGGCATGCCAACCCATAAACTTGCCACATCAAAGGAAGAGCTGCTTTCGAGCAGTGGCTCTAGGTACGTATATTCTCCAAACATGCTCGCAATAGAAGAAGCCTTTTCGAAGAACATCGGTCCAATAGCGGTCGTCGGAGTCCCTTGCCAAGTAGATGCTCTAAGATACATACAATATGGAGATGTCTACGGAGCTATTTGCTCTCAGCATTGGCTTATTCTGCTCGGAAGCCTTCGTCTACGAGGGTATTGTTGAGCTTGCAAACAGGCTTGACATAGGAGTTGAAGACATCAAGTACTTCAACATCAAGGGCAAAGTAATGATAAAGACCAAGGAAGACAAGGAATTTGAATTTTCGTTAAAAGAGTTCAGAAAGTATGCTAGGCCTGCATGTGAATACTGCAAGGATTATTCTGCCGAACTTGCTGATATCGGGCTTGGGGGCATCGGTCTTTCTGGATGGACCATGACGGTTACCAGAACTGAAGAAGGTCAGAGAATGGTTGATAATGCTGTCAGAGACGGATATCTTGAAACGCGTTCCATAGGCGATGCTCCTGATGCTTTGGAGCTGTTAAAGAAACTCTGCAACAAGAAGAAGATGCGCCCTTTTACAATGCTAAGGTGATCCTGCGCGTCTGCATCTGCCCATCTATCCCGGGCGTCGTTGAACTTTTACAGTATGTACTAGAAACAATGGCAAGAGCTGAGCACTATAGTAATTACTAATTGAGTATAATACTCAATTGCAAAAAGCACGCCCCTGCACAAAACATAGCAGGGGGTTGCAATATAAAGCGAACATAGTACTAATAGAATAATAGATGCTTGGCGTACCCCTGAGTATAGCTAGTCGGGGGGGCTACATGAAGTAAAAAAGAAAACAATGTTGACGAGGTAATTAATGATCCTCTGATCAGGATGGATTTAGGGGAGATGCGATATGAAGAAAGGAGTTATGCATTGGAGAACTTTTTTGACATCTAGGTCAGCATGATGGTACACTTTCGACTATATCTTATGCCTCTGATTGAAACGCCATGGGCAGGTTTTCTATACTGCTAGGGCTGTGCATGGCAGGCTTCTTTGTAGGGTTCATAGGCTACCTTCTCCAAGCAAGTATCTCTGGATATCTTCTGCAAATTTTCGCCGACGCAGAAGCTATAAGGGCAGTTATGGCAGGTATAGCAGGATCATTCCTAAGCCTGATGTCCCTAATCGTGTGGGAACGAGTATCAAAACGCTAGGCTTCAATCTGGAGCGAACCACTGCTTCCTGAGCAGCCAGACCGCAGGGATGATGGTAGAAACTGCAAGCAGCCCTATTACGAAATAGGGATTAATGTTCGACCCGATTGCAGGAATTCCAAATATCGTCGCAATCGTGTTGGGAAATACAAGGATCGTGGAAATTACGGTCAAGTAGAGCACGATTACGGTAAGGCGCTTTATTGAGGAGTTAATGGTGTTAGATACAGTAGACAGATAGGCATCGAGCGCATCCGACAGAACCTCCCTGAAACTTTCAACTATATCGATCTGCCTTGTAATATCATCATGAACATCATCAACCATTTCCTTGAACTCCTTTGTCATGTATAGTGCATCGAGCTTCTTGAGGCTGAACAGAGCTCCTCTTTCGTACCATAGAAGCTTGTTGAAAGTGATCAGGTCTGATTTCAGCAAGAAAAGCTCCTTCATGCTTGCTTGATCAGCTCTCTCTATCATCTTCTCCTCTATGTCGCGGGTTAGATCTTCTACTCTCTCAAGATACTCGAAGTATGTCGCGGATATCTCATCGAGAACCGAATACACAACGTAACTAGGCTTGTCTAGGACTTTCTTGTGAAGCCTCTCCTTCGCCTTCCTTACAGCTGGCACTGGTTTCTTGCAAACTGTCAGAACCCAGTCCTTGGCGAAGCATAGGGTAACTGGTAGCGCATTTCTTGCGTTAAGATCGCTGTCTAGGCTTGAAAATTGCAGTATTGCGCTAGACTCCAGCAAGTGGAGAGTAGCATAGGTCGCAATTTCTGGCGGGCTAAGCAGGTCCTTTGGAACATCGAATTTCCTGCTCAGAACCTCCATTTCCTGCTCCGTAGTATTTTCAGCTTCTATCCAGAAGTTCTTGATCTGCTCCTTCTCAAGTGTTTGAGCATCAATCGATCTTTCTGAATTGTCCAAGAGATTTATGAGCCTGAGCAACCAAGCAGGAGTATCTGTAAATGTATATTAGCGATACGCTCTGGGTGCGAGTCAGGGCCGGTCGTCTAGCATGGTTAGGACATCGCTCTGACAGGAGATCCAGAAGACGGCGAAGGTCGGTGGTTCAAATCCGCCCCGGCCCACTCCACTAAGTGGTTCAAGTACTGATCTTTTTTCCCACAACCACTTTGCTGTCAGGAAGAAACCCCTATGAGTTGCCAACCTTGGGCGATTAGCTGTTGATGAGAAGAGATGCACGCTCACAGATTTTGTCACTTGCCAAAAATTATTCAATGGATCTGCTTATTCGGATCGGGAATCTGCTTGCTCGAGTCTGTAGAATCATCACCATATCATTCGTTAGCCGAGTGAAAAAGGCTTTGTTCAATTCGCGTCACACCTATATACTAAATCTTCCAAATCATATTCATGACGGAGAGGCCCAGCAGCGACCAAGTCTACAAAGAAGTCAAGGCTATTAGGAGGATTCTCGAGGATTTATCTGAAAAGGGGATACTCCGAGAATTAGACACAGAAACTATTAGTGAAGAAGAAGGAAAAGAGCTCGACGGAGCGTTAGAGGAGGTTAAGCATGGCAAGTTTGTTCCTCTACAAAAGACCAAGCGTGGCTAGCGCTCGTTGTTTGGCGTTATTCTGAGCCGAAAGGCGAACAAGTTCTTACAGGGTTTAGAGTATAAGGCAAAAACCAAAGTAATCTCAGCTCTGGAGGACTTGACTGATTATCCCTTCAGCCTAAAGCGACACGACATCAAGAAGATCCAAGGCAGAGAGAACACATTCCGACTGCGGGTCGGCGATATCAGGGCGATCTTCTATGTAGATAAGAATGAGGAGAGGGTCATCATTCTTAAGATAGACTACAGAGAATCTGTTTACGAGTGAACCTGATTGATGTAACAAAGAAGTTAGTCGCCACCACGAATCTTGGAGGCTGTACTTTTGGCCTTTTTGCTGGATTCACATTAGACCCTAAGATATACTTAATATATGTGTATACACTTAATACACGTAGGTGAAAGGTTTGGTCAATGTGACTCTCTCGGTTCCAGAGGAGCTTCACAAAGTTATGAAGAGGCATCCAGAAATCAAGTGGAGCGAGGTGGCGAGGCAAGCCATTTGGGAATATGCCAGGAAGCTGGAAATGCTTGATAGGATTGCCAGCAAGAGCGAGCTGAGAGAGAAAGATGCCATAGAGATTGGCAAAGTCGTGAATAGAAGGATATCTGGAAGATATGGGAAGGCAGCTGAAGGAAGAAATGTTTGAAGCTCGTAGTAGATACGAATATCATCTTTAAGGCGCTTATCAAGAGGTCTAAGGTTAGAGGTATCCTCCTGAACCCTAATCACCAGTTTTACCTTCCTGAGTACGCCTCGGAGGAGGTTGAGAAGCATCTATCGTTGATTAGAGATAAATCAGGACTTTCGGAAAAGGAAGTCAAGCACGCCCTTAGCATTCTATTGGCCAATATGCAAGTGGTTCCATCAAAGGATATTCTGAAAAAGTGGGACGAGGCTGAAAGGATTATTGGAAAAATAGACACAGGAGACATTCCCTTCATTGCTTTAGCACTTGCCATAGAATGCGATGGTATTTGGAGCGATGACAAGGATCTGAAGAGGCAGGCCAAAGTGAAGGTCTGGAGCACCAGAGAGATAATTCAGGGGATTTGATCCAGATAGCATTAGACGGGCCCCGGGGAGGGATACTTTAACGATAGGGCTACCCGCCACTGTGTGAGCCCCTATACTAGGGGAGTCAATATAAAGAGCGGAGGACAGCAAGGATCGGCAGATATTCGCTTGCCTGCATTTGTTGAGAAGGGCCCGGGGTAGTTGAGAAATGATATTGAGAAAAATGCTTATGATCCCTCAGTTTCTTGAATGGTTTTAAAGCCTAAAGGCCTTCTTCAGTCCCTTTAGGACATCCTTTTTGGTTTCATCGACCTTTTCCTCGGCCCTTTCCTTGACCAAATCCAATATTGCGTCCAAGAGTGGTTTTTGATGTGCTTTCTTCCTAGTAGGTTTAGTATGTTTGCTGACCCTTGCGGAAGCTATTTGTTTCTTGCTTTGTGATTCCCGTATGTTTTCACGGCTAGCCTTTTGTGGACTTTGCTTCTGCTCTTGAGTTTTGCCCGACATGAAACCTAAATCGAAGACTGTTAGTTAGCTTCCCACGCCCATCCAAGTCACCTGCGTCAAGGGTACCTCTATCGTTGTGTATGCCATATATCAGCTTGAGGTATTTACCTACGATTACTCTGGGAGATTCATACCCTAAACTGTTTCAAATACCTCCCGATCCGCTGCCCTATAGTCCTAAACCAGATGGGTATTAATCCCACCGGATGTACCCTATTGACTATCTCGAAAAATAAAAAAAATGGGAGGAGGCGCCATGACCGCCTCCGTAGGCGTACTCAAACCATTTAATGGATACGGCCCGCCCCGGCACACCATCGTCTAACTTTATTTTTGCATTCAGGCCAGCTACGTAACTGAAGCTATCGAGATCTATGGGAACCTGAAGTCCTTGTCTATCTTGTAAATGAGCACTCCGGTGAATATTCCGTCTGGGGCGTTCTCTTGGATGCTAGACGATGCGAATGCAAGCTTCAACGGACCAGTTCCATCGGCAGGATACTTCATTTCGTAAGTGTACAGACCATTGTATCCTCTCTGCCAGTCCTGCCCCACTATCCTTCCCTGTCCATCTATGTAGTTGAAGAGTGTGTAGGGCATCATCTTTCCAAGCAATGTTTGTTCCCAGAAGATAGGAGTGGGTGTGAATTCGTCTTCGTAGAGGTAGGCATTGATATCCAACCCTCCGATCCTGATGAACCACTGTTTCTTGCTTTCGTCGCCTCCTCCTCCTAGAACGTACACATTTCCTGTCCTCTCATCCTGAATCTTCTGCCCCACGACAAAGATGCAGATGTAATCGGCTTTGAGACTCTTAGCAATTTCAAGAGCCTGCCTTTCGGGGGACATCAACATCCTCCCTATAGTTGCAATTCTGGTAGAATTGATTGTAGCGTTATCTGCAAGGCTTGTTCTGTTGCCCATTACTGTAATCCAGTAACCATAGTCCCACCAAGCTGCGATGACAGCATTTTGAGGCGTATTCTCCTTCATCCATGTTAGAGCCTCAAACCAGTCAGGCCTTTGAGCTCTGAATCCTGTACCAGCATTGGCAAGACTTACAGGCGTGTCAGCAGCCCTGATCCACGGCCCTCTGGTCTCACTGGCACCGGCAGGCATAACAACTGGAAGCGATATCATAACAATCATGAATATCGCGTAAAGTGCTTTGATCTCGGGCCTCAGAGCGAACGACGCCATCTTCTTTTTTCCGCCCGTGCTGACCGCCGGTCTTAGAATTGCCGAGGTAACCTCTGCAAAACCAACTCCTGCGAGCAGAGCGTAGGCGAAGGACGAGAATACCATTAGCCTTGAGAACGAGGAAGCAATGTAGATAGAGCTGAGTGCAAGAATAAGTGCGAACGTTGAACTGAGACTCCTCCTCCTAAATAGTGAAATGGCACCAAATCCGCCCAAGAATAGCAACACATAGTAAGAATCGAAGTATTCGGCGCCTGTAGGAATGAAATGCTCTGCCACTGATTCTACAAGTGGGTTACCAGTCCTCTGGAATGGATATAGCACAGTTTGATATCTACCACTGATCCCTGTCACGAATCCGAAGCTTAGAACCGTAATTCCTGCAAGTATTACTGCAAACACAGTCCTGACAAGCGTCTTCGAATAGTATCTGGGGTCAACTACGCTCTTTACCACATAAGCAAGTATGGAGAAGCCAATACCGGTAAGAAGCACAAGGCCTACAGGGTTCGTCAGAATACTAGGACCGGGTCTCGGGAACATCGCGCTTGAAAGCAGATTGACGGCAACAAATATCGTTCCTCCAATTACAGTCCTTCTCTGATCTACTTTCAAGAAGGGCGTAACGAGTAGAAGCAGGCCAAAGACAGCAGTGAAGTATAACGCTCCTCCCCATGCAGTATTTGCGTATCCGAGGAGGAAACCTGCGAGGATCGCACGCATAATGAAACCTTTATAGCTAATCTTCGAGTCGTAGAGAGTAAGGAAAAAGTAGGCTCCAAGAGTGGCTAAAAAGAGCGCAAACGGCTCCGACTTGAACCAGCCTAGGTTACCTCTTGAAATTACCGGGGGCGAGAGTGCAATTACAAGAGCGGCAAGAAGACCTCCTCCGCCTCCCGCAACTCTCCTTACAAGCAAGAACATTGTGAGCGTGGTTAGTGCGCCAAAGACAGCAGGGAACATGACAAGGTAATCATAAAGGCTTACAGAGGCTCCAAGTAGGTTCCTCAAAAAAAGATATGTAATTGCTCCGCCAAAATGAAGTCCAACTTGCGATGTTCTTGCCACTGGCCTTCCTTCAGGGAACCATGTCTTCGTATCAGTCCAACTGAAGTATTCCATTATGCCTTGAAGACCTTTTGTGTCAAAACCTTTGACAAGGAAGTTAGTCGCATAATAGTCAAAATAGGGGTCAAACTCATTCAGATAGTAGCCGTACCTTGCAGGGTAAACTCTCATTACGAGCGCAGCAGAAAATATCGCTACCAGAGCCAGAGCAATTAGCAGGCTCTTTCTTGAAATTTCGGGGCGCTTGAAGAGTCCTCCAATTGAGAACTCTGTCTTCTTGCTTTCAGTCTCCATCCTGAATCACTAACTAAAATGGCTCAACTTAGCCCTCTTATTAACCGTTAACCAGAAATCAGATTCGGATTATTTGAGAGTCAGGTTGATTTGCCCAACCCACCCATTCTTCAAATTTTTTCGCCTAACATTGAAATTCTGAAAGTGCCAGTTCTAGGTTTAGATGTTAATCCTAAGTATCCAAACCTTATGGCCATCTATTAACCCTCGCCCCTGCACAAAGGGGCCCCGTATAGGGGTACTCGCCTTACGGAAGGAGAGACTTAAAGCCCAAAAAGAATATGCGCAATGCAACAACCCTAGCAGCAGACTACCCCAAGAACACATCAACTACTAAGGCCATCAATAACCGTTAACCAGAAACCTAATCCCAATTATTTTTCTTGTCCTTCCAGCGCCCCTTCCAGTTTGAGGATTGGCCTCACTATAGATCTAGCCCCTCAAACAGTTGGGTTATCGTCTCATCTGTAAGTCCTTTTGTCCTTAGCCTTTCTCTGAGCGTGTCGTCAGTTCTTGGTTGTTCTGTGGAGAATATGGTTAGTTTGGGCATGACTTAGATAGGCCTTCTCATGAGCTTCACTCTTGAGCCTGTTGTATTCTACATCGAGCTCCCTCTCTGTTTCCGGGTTCGGCTTGACCGATTGTTGCAAAGACAAGTAATTCGTGCCTAAATGCTGTTGGCAAAGGCACTATAGGTAGTAAATTGCAGAGATTGA
>JACPBJ010000032.1 GCA_016180375.1 Nitrososphaerota archaeon
CACTAACCGAGACGAAATTCTACAACAATCTAACTGTGAATTCCAGGGTTACACTCACTCCGGGCGGCTACATGGTCTTTGTCAAGAACACCCTCACTCTTAATGGTAAGATAGACAGGAAAGGGAACAATGGCTCTGGAACATCTGGCGGTGCAGGTCTTTCTGATGGTGAAGTTGGAGGCTCCTATGCTGGCGGGAATGCAGCTCAAAATGGTTCGGGAGGAAATGGAATAGGAGGGAATGGTGGCAGGGGCCGCGATGCTTCAAACAATCCCAATGGGACGCTCGGAGGAACAATAACCGTAACAAAGCCAATTCCATATGCATCGTTGCTGTTCTGGCTACTCCTCCAAAACAAGACAACCTATCGGGGAGGGGCTGGTGGTGGAGGTGGCAACGGCTCTGGAGGCGGTGGAGGATCTGGAGGAGGAATTACACCGGTAGTTGCAAGGACGATATCTGGCAGTGGTATCATCGATTCAGAAGGTGGAGATGCCGCTGGCAATCAGGGCGGTTCAAACAACGGCGGTGGAGACGGAGGAGGAGGTGCTACAATCGTCATCTATGAAACTCTGGATGCGGCCGCAACTGTAAGATCAAGAAGGGGGCAGAGCTACCTTGACAACGGAGCACAAGACGGGAGGGTAATCAAGCTAACCACAAAGTGATCATTATGGGAAAATTGATAGCTGAGATTGTAGCTGGCTACATATGCAGATGCAACAGCTGCGAACAGGCAGGAGAACTGAAGCTAATCGGCAGGGACTTGGATGCAAACTACATATCTGCAAGGTTCGACGAAATATATGGCAACCATATCTTATCGAAGATATATGATGAGCTGAGGGCACAAAATCTAATTCCTCAGCCAGACTGGACAAGCCTACAAACCCAAGATTATCAGGCAAAGATAGCTACAAGATATGGAGAACTCAAGCAATACGTCCTTACTCAAGGCATCAAACAAGTATTGTTAACATTCGAAGATAACAACAATATTGTGGTGCTTCGATGCCCCGACTGCACTGACGAGCTCGTCAGGATAAGGCAGACTCAGTAATTCCTATGAAGATCAAGATTACGAGCCTTGCCCACTACCTGGGCGGGTCAATAGCTGCAGCACTAACGCTTGTCGTCCCTACGCTTGCTGTCTTGCTTACAGCTCTATTCGTGATTTACGAAATGGACGAAAAGTGGACAATCAGTGACGAGTCTTTTGTAGATCTTAAGGAATACTTGGTAGGCATGTTCTTCATCTCTCCGTTTGTTTTAGTGATAAGATTCTGAAGTGGATTTCTGAACCAGAGTTCATCGAACCCTTTATCGATGCTCTACAGCAGGAGTATGCAACGGCTCGGCTTGGTATTCATGTTACCGATCTGGTTCTATGTTTAAGGCAGAATGGGTTCAAGAAATTATTTCCCAAAAGACCAAAACCAAAGCAGCTCCAATATTTCATCAACGGAGCTGCTAGGCATGAAATACTGCAGAAGATCTATGGGAAGGGAGTATCAGAGAAGAAAGGGAGATTCCTCGGGGTGGATTATTCAATCGATATCTTCGACAATGGCGAGCCGATTGAGATCAAGACCACATTCGCCAGCCATGACAGGCCCCAGCATTATCAAGATCAAATAGCATACTACATGTTAGCAACAAAGGCATTCGTTGGGCATCTGCTAATCATAAGGGAAAATCCAAGGATAGAGAGTCCGTTCGAGCCCTATCGGATGGAATGGGAATCTGAAGAGGAATCTGAATCTTATCGCAATAGGCTCATAGAGAAGAGAGACCTATTGATGGTTGCTCTGCAGAACAAGGAGGTTTCCTCTCTCCCAATTTGGAGAGGGGAGAAAGACTGGCTCTGCCGTAACTGCTTGTGGAGAGAGGAATGCGATAAGATTGAGGGAATTGTACGATGAATGAATTCTGCGAATATTGTAAAACAGTTGGTTCCTTTGAAGCGAAGGAGCTCCATAAACTAAATCATTTGCTTGAAGATCTGATTGCCGAGCTTAAGGAAATCAGATTCGCGATAGCTTATCCGAGGAAATGACTCAGCTGCGGACATCGATCAGTTAGTTTCTTTCTCAAACGAACACTGTATTATTTTGAACAAATTAGAAAATGAAATCCTTCGGTGTGATTACTATCACCCGGTAAACCCTGGCACTGGCAGATGCTTGCAGAGACACAAACCGAAAGGTTCGCCCATTGTTCACCCAGAGAAACAGCGATTCATCTATCCCCCAGACGGTCCAATAGGATTCTTTGACATCGAAACTACGAACCTGAAGGCCAATTTTGCAATAATGCTTTCATGGTTCATCAAACTCCGGGGAAGAAATGAATTCTTCAGTGATGTGATAGCACTCGAAGATCTGAGAGCAGGGAGAAGGGATAGACGGATAGTAGAAACTCTGGTAAATACCTTGGAGCTTTTCAGAAGCGGTAAACTGGTAACCTTCTATGGTTCTAGGTTTGACGTCCCGTTCTCCCGTTCAAGAGCACTCAAATACCATCTCCCATTTCCTAGATATCCGCAGACAAAGGAAGAACGGGTTAATTCTATCCGACATACCGACCTATACTACACTGCCAGGAACAAGCTTCTCATACATTCTAATCGGCTTTCTGCCGTAGCTGAATTCCTTGGCATAGAAGGTAAAACACCCGTATCCGCAACGACCTGGGAGGAAGCAGTTTTCGCCGAAGACGCCAAATTGAAGAAGGCTCTAGGATGGATCTATCAGCATAACAAAGACGATGTAATAGTTCTGGAGAAGGTCTTTAACAGGTTAGAGCCCTTCATTGCTCCAGCAAGGAGGTTTCTATAAAATGCCAAACGAATATTACGAAGCTGCGAAAGAATACCTCTCGTACGGGTTCAATCCAATTCCATTAAGAGAGAAAAGTAAGAAACCCGCTATCTCGTGGCAAGTATACCAAGACGAAAGGATTCTCCCTACAACGATAGACGCTTGGAATCAGGAAGGCTTGTGGAATGGAGTGGCGATAATCTGCGGTTCAATATCGAGCATAGTAGTTATTGATTGCGATTCCAAAGAGATCTACGAAAAGGTCAGGTCTTTAGCACCTGACACTTGGGTAGTGGAAAGCGGCTCTGGTAGAAGCTGGCATTTCTACGCTGCAGCGGATTATGGAATTGAAACTAGAAGGATAAACACGCCTTGGGGACACATCGATATCCAAGGACAAGGAACCTATGTTGTCGCCCCTCCATCCTTGCATGAAAAAACATCTCTTCCATACAAGCTTAACAAAGCGTCATCGCAGATTGCAGAGTTCCGAGAATTTGAGAGAGTTTTCAATTTCCTGAGACCCTATATCAATTCGGGCAAGAGAAGAATCAGGGATCTAGTAAAAGGGCCGATAACTGCAGGTTCAAGGAACGATTCCGCAATCCGCTATGCTGGGTATCTGAACCATGTTGTCGGATTAGACCCTCAAACGATTCTCTTCGAACTAAAGCGATGGAATCAGACAGTTTGCGATCCTCCGCTTTCCGACGCTGAAATCGAATCTGTCTGGAAATCTGCTTTAAGGTATGGGACTAAGGAGATTGGAAGAGAAATCATCTAAGGGCAAGGGAGAAGAAAAGTTATACAAACCGCACGTAATAACTGCAGACTACATAGCTGAGCAAGGATACGATCCTGAAAAGCGAGAAACATACTACATCGTTTACCAAAAAGAGACCGAGGAAATAACAATAGAGCCAAGCGTAAAAGCAGAAGGTAAGACCTATTGGCCCCTTCTTCACCAAGACCTAACAACTAATCAGGTTTTCTTACCTTCAAAAGCTGAGGAATATCATTCTGATACTCAACTCTTCAAGGAAGAAGAGGACTTTCTGAATCATTGGCATGAGGAACGATTCAAGGCAGAGCGGAGTATCGATGTTGCCTACGTTGCAATAACCCATCTCTTCGATGTCCCTCTCCCAGAGATTCCATATCGCAGGAGGTTAGCAACCTTTGGAAAAGGAAAGTCCGCCGCTGGCCAAGCAATGGTAGTAACTTCCTATTGTGGTATGCTACTCGCAGGGATGGATTCCGAGGCGTCAATCAGGTGGACGTTTGATTTTTGGCGAGGAACGCCGTTCATAGATGAAGCCGATTTCGCCGTTTCAGACATCTATTCTACAATTATGAAGATTCTGAATGTTGGGTTTAGCAATTTGGGGGGATGGTACAAGAGCCAAGATCCTAATGACCCAGCAAAAGTCAGAATCCAAAGGGTCTTCGGTCCTAAGATTCTTGCGACTAGGCAGCGATGGAAGGATCTTGCTTTAGAATCAAGAGCTCTTACCGCCATGGGTTATGAAGCTCTCAATCAAATCCCGCTTTTTCGACATAAGCAGTTCCTAGAACAAGCGTTGAGACTGAGGAACAAGTGGCTGATGTGGAGATTCAGGAATTGGTATAGATTCAAGGAACTTGTTGAGAAAAAAATCGAGAAACCTGGACTTTTTGAAGAATTATATGGTGAAATGCCGATTCGAAACAGGGTAAAGCAGATTCTAATCCCCTTGGGATTGATAGCCTCTGAAGACTTGAAAAGGAATCTCAAAACTTCAGGATTATCACTCGAAGAAACGCTTGCAACGCTCGACGAAGAAAGTCAATACGAGCTATTGCTTCGGGAAGAACTCAAGGAGATTGCCAATGCGGTAAAAGTTAGCGAAGTTAACGAAGTTAGCCACAATATAGGGGGTCTAAAGGAAGGTTGGAGGGTAGACAAAGGAATCCTTAAGGTTCCTCTGCGTGAGATTTCGGAGAAATTTGTTGATGAGCCTACATCGAGCAAAACCTATGAAGGCGAAGTGAGTAAGGTAGGTAAACAGTTAGCTGCAATTCTCCGAGACAGAATCGGTGTCAGAGTTAAGGTAGGTACTGGGAATAAGCGCTTTGTTTACATCGATAGAGATCTCCTTGGGGCTTTGAAACACGCTAACTTGGCTAACTACGCTAACTCTCAGGTTGCAGATTGATGCAAGAAGACGTTTGGCAAACACTAAGAGGAAACGAAGGCTGAAAATTTCTGTGTGTAGACAGCGACTAGATAGATTACTCTAATGCCAAGAAAAAAGAACGAAGATGAAATTCTGCAGGTCTTGCATGGCCTGCAGAAGGGGCAGCAGATTATAGTAACATGGATTGACGCAAGCGAATCACGCTCCATCCCGCTGCAAACAAATGTTTTGCACAACGATGCTGTCGAGACACCCAAGAAGACCATCGGAGTATTTGTACGTGTTCAGAAGGGCGATGCCTATCACAGCCCTCATCTCATTATTGGAATAGAGAAGACCGACAATACTTGGCACATCAATTCCATCCCAGTCTGCCTCATCAAGAACGTCGAGGTTTCCAATCTCAAGACGCCCCTCTCCACGTTAAAACAATACGGTGATAATGTCTTCAAAATCGTCCACCGGAGAAGGAAATCTACGCTCAGGCTGAAGTGTGGAGGGATAAAGTATCTTTGAACAAGAAGACTAAGCTAGAGATTAAGGACAAAATAAAAATCACGGAAACAGATTATCGGGGCATGCTCGCCTCCCTGCTTATTCTTGGTCTCGTGATTTCAGTACTTCTGGAGAAATTCGAAGCTGCCCAAATAATAGGCCCCCTTGCTGGCTGGGCTACTGGATGGTATTTCGGATCAAGAGATAAATGAGAAGAATGCTAAGGAGCCTTAGATGAGTGACAGATATGATTTCATTGGATGGCAGGAACCTGCCCCTGATGTCCCTTTTTGGCAAGTCGCTTTGTGCTATCTTCGTGGGCATCCATTGAGCTACCGAGGAAAGTTTGGAGGCTCTATTGATGAGATGTTCACGCAGTACGAATGTGAATGTGGAAGGCACTTTGCTTGGCAGAAACCTCGCCATGAAAAATATCCAAGATGAATAGTAGTTTGAAAAAGACAAGGATAGGGGCCCCTATCGTTTGACTAGGCCCTAGAGGGGGTATATAAAGTGTTAATAAAGATGAATCAAAATATTAATAATAACAACGATATTAGCGACTTGATTGAGCTTGCAAAACGTATTTCAAAACAAATGAGAAACATTGAATGGGAACTTGAGAATTTAGATTTAGACCAGAAGGAGAAAATTTCACTTCGAGGGGTCTATGCGGTTCTGGCTGGAACGCTTCAGAGAGTATTGCAAGCATTAGAACCTTCGAAGAATGAGCACTTTAACAAAAACTGGGGAGAGATGACGCCGACTGACTACTCTGAAAGGTCTGACGGCTCTAAAAAGGACACTTAAGGAATACAAGTACACTCACGGCTCAGAGCTGAATGATGAACAGTTTCAGTCAATCATTCAACGAGTCCTGACGGAGCCGGAGTTTGCTTTAGCGGTCAGAAAGTACCCGAGCCTCTTTATCCGATTAATGAAGGAGCCCATAATACTGCAGAAATTACAAGAGAACGCTCCACTGTTTGCAAGGTTCATCCTCGGCTTCAGCCCTACAGAGTATCAAGAAAGGATACTGAACGATAACAAACGCTGGGTAGCCGTAAGGATTGCAAGGCAGGGAGGGAAGACGGTCGGAGTATTGGGAGTTAGGGCAATTCACTTTCTATCTATGCATCCTCGCATTACGGTTCTGATTGTCGCCCCATCGTTCAGGCAGGCGATGATCGTTCGAAACAAAATGGAGCCCCTCTTTATGGCGATTCCGAAGCCAGTTAGGAAGCTGATTTTTAAGAAGATACAGCAGACGCAGGTCTTCACAAATCACGGCTCAGATATGTATTACCTTCCCAATAGTCCTGATTTGATCAGAGGTTATACAGCTTGGGCGATCTTTGTCGATGAAGTTGCCATGTTTCGGGATGCCGATTATCTTTTTGAGAATGTCCTGATGCCCATGACAAATACTACAAGGCAGAAGGGTTTTGGATTCATCTACGGAATGTCTACGCCAAAGGGAAAGAAGAGCTACTTCTATGAAATTTGCAGGGGACGCAAATCAAGGAATTGGTCGCAGCATCACTATACATGGCGTGATGTGCTAAAGGCTGGCCTTGTCGATCAACAGACGATCGACCAATATCGGGAAGATTACGATCCTCACCGCTTTACCATGGAATATGAAGCTGAGTTTGTGGAGGATATCGATAGTTGGCTGCCCTATGACCTGATAATCTCTTGTATCGAAGGCAGTGAGAAACGGAAATGGGATTATTTGAGCTTCGAGGAGGAGCAGTCTGGGGAATTCTTCGGCGGTGTGGATCTAGGGAAACATCAAGACCATTCCGTCATACTCGTGTTCAGGAGAGAAGGAGAGGTATTCAACCTCATTCATAAGAAGAAATTCCCCTTGGATACATCATATGCGTCGGTTATCGGCTATATGAAAGTCCTCAATGAGAGATGGAATAGTTTCTCAAAATGGTTTGTTGACGCTACGGGTGTCGGCGATTACGTCGTTGAGGAGATCAATAACCTCGGCTTGAACGTTGAGGGGATTACTTTCACACTGCCAAGGAAGGAAGAGCTGGCAATGAACATGAAGGAACT
>JACPBJ010000212.1 GCA_016180375.1 Nitrososphaerota archaeon
GGAGGAGATGTTAATGTCATTGCGAAAGGCATCGGGCTAGACAAGAGAATTTCTCCCCTATTTCTGAAGGCAGGGTTAGGATTTGGAGGTTCCTGCTTCCCAAAAGATGTTAAAGCGTTCATCCAGTTCTCAAAGAAGATCGGCTATCATCCTCCTCTGGCAGAAGCAACGATGAGGATCAATTTTGATCAGCCTCTCTGGGCCGTTGAGATGGCTGAGGAAAAACTTGGTGATTTGAGAGGGAAGAAAATAGCTCTTCTTGGACTCGCATTCAAACCTGACACGGATGATATGAGGGAAGCAGTTTCGATTAGGATCGTTGAAGAACTATTGAAGAGAGGGGCTAAGGTTTCTGCTCACGATCCAGAGGCGATAGATGTCGCTACAAGCATCTTTGAGGGCAAGGTTTCCCTTGAAAGAGATGTAAGGAAGTGCCTTGATGCGGCCGAATGCGCGATCCTGGTTACAGAATGGAAAGATTATGCGAAGCTTCAGCCTCAGGATTTCAAGAAGATGATGAAGAGGGCGTTTGTCATAGATGGAAGAAGACTGTTTGATAAAGAGAAATTCTCTAAGAACTTGAAGTTTGCTGCCATCGGACTTGGGAGTATCTGAGAATAAGGAGACTGGCCTAGGAAAAACCCTCTTCTCATCTTTTTGTTTCTTTTACGCAGCAGCTGCAGATGGTAGTTGCGCTTCTAAGACTTCCCGGACCTTATCTTTTCCTATATCCATGATATACGGTCCTAGGCGAGGACCTCTTTCACTTCCCAGAAGCACTCTATAGAGAGTCTTGAAGAACTGAGCAGGTTCGATGCTATTCCTTTTCGCAATCTCAAATATTTCGCTCTGAAGCGTTTTTTGGTCAATTTCTCCAGAAAGTGATTTTGCCAGCTCAGATACACACTTTGCCTCGAGTTCAGAAAGAATGACTTTCTCCCTTTCCAGTTTGGAAAAGTCTTCGGCCCATCTCCTTGCCAAGGCGATTTTCACCTTGAGAAGATCGTCTGCCTGCCTCAACATTCCATAACTCGAAAGCTTTCTTTCTATATAGCCAACCAAATCATCGGTAGGAGCGACTGCAGCTAATTGAACAAGTAACCTGTAAGGGACGTGCTGTGAAGATTTTTGAGGAGGCGAAAGTTTGTGCACGTATTCAAAAAGCCCCCTTAGCTTTATTCTTTTCTGCTCGTTCTCCTCTTTGACTTTGCCAAAGTAAATGTCCTCCAAACTATCTAATTCATCCATATAGTTCGGAATGTCCTCAACAGAAAGGTTTCTTGTTCCTTTGATCCTCTTGAACATCAGCAACATCAATGATTGTGGAGTGCCATAGAGGAACCATGTTTGAGGAGTGAACACATTTCCCAATGATTTCGAAATCTTCTTGCCCGATTTGTCAAGGAACAGTTCGTACCTCACGTGCGAAGGATGATGGAACTTCAGAATCTCGTCAGAAATCCAATCATTGACATGCACCGAATCAGCAATATCCTTGCCATATGCTTCGAATCTAATGTCCAAAGCAGCCCCTCTTGCTGCAAATGCCCCTTTCCAGCTCAGCTTCCCTTCTCCAGAGTGATTGCATCCCTCGATTTCCTGCTTTCTTATTTCGGCACCAATACACTTGTAGAGAACCTTTTTCTCCTCGGGAATGTACTGGTATGCTTGAGCTACGTAGATTCTACCGCAATTTGCGCAGATAGGATAGTAAGGGAGAACTTTCTCAAATTTCGTCTGCCCGAGCATCTCCGCAATTTTCTTTCCGATCTTTTCAGCATTCTGAAGAATCGTCTCAATTTGCTTGTCTAGCAAGCCACTCTTGTAAGCTTCGGCTCCACTCTGGAATGTGTATCCAATCTCTAACTTGTCAAGCCCGTCTAACAGCATCGAGCTCATATGCGCACCATAGGATTTATGACAGTCGAAAGGATCTGGAATTGTCGAAACTGGCTTCGCTATGTATTTTGTAAGCCAGTCAGGTAGACCTTCTGGAATCTTCCTTAGACCATCTAAATCATCAGAATAGGCTATGAGTTTTGATTTGCAGCCTATGTCTTGCAGAGCAAGTTTTACTCCATAAGCCCTGACAGCGTCGCCGATGCTTCCAACATGAGGTATGCCAGAGGCGCCAAGACCACTCTCAACATTCAGCGTCTGCAAAGAGCGTTCAAGCTTCTGCTCTCTTTCAACTATTCTCTTGGCCACCTTGTCCAGCCATGTACCCCTTCCAACTATCTGAGTAGTGTCAGAGCTCAAGTCTGAACCGCCTATTCTAGAGCATCTTTGAGACGTACGGACCGTCAGATGCATAGCCGAGTTTCCTGTAGTATTCTTTTGTGCCCAGCGCACTTATCACTACCATCTTCTTTGCGTCATATTCATCCGCAGCTATGCGTTCAGCCTTTTCCATGAGCGCGCGTCCAAAGCCCTTGTGCTGCCAGGAAGCGTCCTCTTTTTCCCCTACAGGCACTACAGGCCCATAGACGTGAAGCTCTCTAACCAGACATGCAGAATTTCCCGCAATCTCTTTTCGATGTGATTTATCAGATGGCACCCTCATCCTCAGGAAACCTACTAGAGCATCCGCAGACTTATCGTCAAATGACAGGAAGATTTCTTTTCCTTCCGATGCGTCGTAATCCAATCTGTTA
>JACPBJ010000033.1 GCA_016180375.1 Nitrososphaerota archaeon
CAGTGCCTATATATTATATCTTCACAAATGTTATATTACATATGTCTTTTCTAGCACTAAGTGAACAACTTGAAGGTTCAAGAAAATTCGGACTGGGGAATAAAGCAGAACTACGAAGAGAAGATCCAGGCAGCAGTTGCTGAGTCGAATCCACACATAGCGATCATAGGTGTCGGAGGAGCCGGATGCAACATCGTCTCATGGATCAAGGATAAGGGAGTGACCGGGACACGCATCGTGGCTCTTAACACGGATGCAAACCATCTCACGATTACAAAAGCAGACACAAAGATTCTCATTGGAGAGAAGACCTGTGGAGGGCAGGGTGCTGGAGGTTTCCCTGAGAAGGGAGCCGAGGCAATGAAGGAATCGCTGCCCGACGTATTGAGAGAAGTCAACGGCTCGAACCTCGTCTTTATCGCTACAGGTATGGGCGGAGGGACTGGTACTGGAGCGTCAGTTGCTCTTGCAGAAGGTCTCAAGAATTCTGGAGCAGTGACCATTGGAGTCACGACAATACCATTCGCGGTGGAAAGGGCAAGAGTATCCAAGGCAAGGGAATGGCTGACACGCCTTCGCGCAGCCTGTGATACGGTCATCGTAATCGACAACAACAAACTGCTAACTGTGGCAGGAAACATGCCCGTTAAGCAGGCGTTTGGGGTTGCAAATGACCTTATCGGATCGTTCGTAAAGAGCGTCTCCGATGCTGTTTCGATCCCAAGCCTAGTCAACCTTGACTTCGCAGACCTGAAAGCCGTAATGGAGAGAGGAGGAGTCTCCGCAATTGGAGTTGGCGAAGCCGATGGTGAGGATAGAGCAAAGCGAGCACTAAGGACAGCCCTTGAAAATCAGCTTCTCGACACATACAACGGAATAGGTCATGCGAAAGGCGCTCTCATACAGGTCATTGGAGGAGAGGACATGACACTGAAGGAAGTCAACGATGCCGGGCAGGTGGCAGGTGAATATCTATCTCCAGAAGCGAAGATGATCTGGGGTGCAGTGGTAGAACCGAACTACACAGGCCACATACGCACGATGGTAGCACTGACAGGCGTCGAAAGTGCGTTCCTGTCACCACCGAAGCCAAAGGCTCAACCAGTTCCAGAACCGAAGAAGAAGGGCTTCTTCAGCTTCTAAGGGACTCTAGTCCTACCTGGAAAGGTCGGGACGATGTCTCGCATTCAGCGTATGAAGGTTGCCGCGGAAGTAACCGCGGCCCTCTTTTTCCGCCTTGGCTTGTACGCTGTGCTGCTACTCTTTCTGCTTCAAACCGTGCAGGGATCCGTCAGCTACGAATTCCTGATACTAACGACGATGATAGTCGTCCTGATACACGAAGCGCTGCATATCCTTGGGATGGAGCTGGTAAGAGCTGACCATTTCGAAAGTTTCCGTATTCTTGCTATAAACTATGGAGCTTTCAACCTGAGCGGCTCTAGGGCGAGCGTGCCAATGGTTCTGCCGTACCTCGTGCTATTTCCTTTGGGCTACTTTCTCACCTTAACTGGGGTAGGGACCTATATGGCAGCAGGATGGGCCGTAGTGCTTATGCATGCTATTCTGCTTCCTGTTGAAGCCTTCAGTTCAAGACTCTCCAAGTAACCAACGCCAAGAGAAGGCGACTAATATGGAATCGCGATAGCGATTCCTCTTCTTTCATTCTTATCATTATTACATCACGTTCTTGGATCTTCGTCGCAATGTGCCCAATTCTTGAAGATCTCTTCCCAGAAGAAAAGAGACTCGGTTAGCATTGGATTGTCAAGTTTCCTAGACAAAAGCAATAATAAGTCGAATGTAGATTAGGCTCAATGTGTAATTACCTTGGCTTTATCCCCAGTCAGATTAATCTTGAATATGTATGAAGTGTGTACGAGCCGACTCACCTTCCCGAATTGGGCGACATGAGCGACAATGAGGGCCCTGTAAAGGGCGTCGCTGGTCTCGATTTGGTCTTTGCTGTGCTTAGAAAACATGAGGAAGCTCTAGACAAGGTAACCAGGAGACTCGAGGATCTGGTTGAAGCCGTTTCGATAACTAAGGGATCAGGAGGAAGGCCAAAGATAGAACCCCAGAATCTTGTTGTAGAAAAAATAGGAGATTGGAAGGAATTTAGAGAAAGAGCTGCGTCGGCTGGTCAAGTTTTATATGACATAGGCACATCATTGAATATCAAAGCTGTATTGCCTAATGGGCGTTTGTTGAAATATTCAGAACCATTTTTGAGGCCAGATCCGTCGATCTACAGTGGCACTGCCACAATAGGCGATGTAAAATCAGCACAGCAGAAACAGACTCTAAAGTTGGAGTGCGGCTTGGAGTATGCGATAAGGAGAACTGAATCTTTGTCCGCCGAAGGAGAATACACACAAGGAATTCTGATAATTTTGGACCAAGGGAGATTAAAAGACTGGTTACAGACCGAGCTCGGTGTGGAAGAACTAAGAATCTCTTCTGGGCTCGTGGTTATTTAGCATTCGTCGTCAATAATTCCTCTCTGACCTTCATATAGTCGCTAAGAAACTTATGCCCCTTGGAAGTTAGACGGTACACTTTCTTTGATCCTCTCGACTCTTCGATGAGCATTTCACTAGAAGCCAAGAGGTTGAGTGACTTTTGAAGGAAGACCCAAGATATGTTTGTCTTAAACATGATTTTCGTAGGCCCTGTGTCGCCTTTTGCTATCACCTCAAGAATGTCTGCTAGAATCTCTACTCTGGATCTTCGATTGGAACTTTCCTGCTCTTCTCTTTCCAAAACCGCTGTTCTCCTGCATCTTCTAGAAAATCTATGTAGATGGTTAATATGGGATTGTCAAGATTCCTAGACAAAAGTAATATTAAGTTGAAAACCTCAAGAATTGCTTCCTTTGGGCAGTATTCTCTTCATCCCTGATGGGTCCAGAAGGGGGGCAAGGAAAAAGGATATCTCTTATCATGATGCCTACAGGTTGTCAGCACAAAAGGTCGACATGACTGTTAAATTTTTTCTAAACGATGAATCGGTCGATGCACTTTTCATTTATGGTCTATCTTATGACAATGTCGTAGGCAGGGCCGATGAAGAAATCCAAGACATCCTCAAGGTTCAGGAAGAGCAATACAAGGCATGGTTATCAGATCCTTTCATTTCTTCAAAGAGGGTCAGAGTCATATTTCTTGGAGATGTGAGGCTTTACTTCGAGCGTCTACCGCCTTCGTATATCCTCCGCATGCAAGAGCTGGAGGATAAGACAGAGAACAATGATTGGAAGAAGCTATTCATTCTAATCGGCTACAGCGGGAGGCAAGACCTTATGAACCGTTCCCTCTTTGATTTGGCCGCTCCGTCCTTTCAAAGGCGCGTTGGGGGCTCGGCCCCTCCTGAAGTCGATCTCGTGGTTAGAACTGGTGGGCAGGCAAGGTTATCGGACGCACTTCTGTACCAAACGGCCTATGCTGACTTTTACGTTATCAACAAACTAATTACGGAAATCGAGGTTTCAGACCTTGAGTTGGCCATCAAGTCACTTTCGAGCTTGGTTAGAAACTTTGGACGGTAGAAAGCAGATTATGAGGTGAGCTGACCGTTCTGTTCAAGGCACTTTCCTCGCTCTAACTCAGAATCTCCTTCGTTGCCCTATTAATTTCTCTATCGGCCCGAACCTTCAACGTGGATCGAATTGCTTCAATCGAAAGATCTTTACTCTCCGCGAGCACCGAAAGTAGATTGGAAAAGTAATCAGCGAGGATTAGGTGATGGAAATAGCTGAAGGGATCCATTTTCCCCCCGTTCTGTCGAGTTCTGAGCGAGGCGTCAAAGATATCCAAGAAAATGCGAGGAACGATCTTTTCTAGATCACTCAAGCAAACCCTTAGAACCTCTCTCCTCCCTTCGCCAACCGGAGACGAATCTCTTAGGCTTCTTTTGAGTCCCTCGCACACCAAGTGAAGTGCCTCCATGTCAGGTGATCTAAGAATGATCATTATGGCGTCTGGAATTCGGTAGTATGAACCCGGTCGCTGCACGGAACCCCTATACCTAGTTAGGTACCCTGCTTCGACTAGCAGATGCAACTTGTTGTGGAAAGTTGCCCTCGACATTGCCATTCCTCCTACCCTGTCGTGGAGTTCCTTGTGCCTAGCAACTCCTCCGAGCGCTAGAATTTCCCTTAGAATGGTCTTTGCAGCTGTCTCCTGCAAAATGCTACCATAAGTTTTCATTTGTCTGACTGAGGTGTGTGAACTTGAAAGATAATGATTGCGAAGGCTAAATCAGTATTCAGCGTCTATTTTCGTAAGGTTTGATATTCTCGCTCGGCTTCAAGCCCATGCCCTCGGCTTGGGTCGACGCTAATCTCTCATACAGAGTTTCAGGACTGCTGCTACTGGATTACTGGTTTGCTGACTACGAGCTCGTCTTGGGCCCGCCTGAAGTCACCGAGAACCTTGAAGCCCTTTTCGGTGAGTCGGTACACTCTTCTTGCGCTCTCAATCTCTTCTAGGAGAAAGCCGTTGGACTGCAGGAGGTCCAATGATTCTTGCAGTACTTGCCAGGAGATGTTCGCCTTGTACATTATTCGTGTAGGTCCCACGTTCGCATTAGATACAGCGTCTAGTATGTCAACGTAGATCTCCATCTTTGACCTGCGGCCTTGGGGATCCAAATTTATCCGGCTCGTTGGGGTCTATATTCCTATTATAGTTTGTGGATCGATAATCCATCTTCCGGCAAGCCGTGCGTCAAACAGGTTTGACAAGCCTCAACTTTAAGCCTTTTGTGGTGTAACTCCTGTTGGTAAACATCCTACGCGTCGCAAACGGATGGGATCTGGCAAAAAAGAACTAGGGAGCAAGAGACACCCAGATGCATTCCAAGTCGAACTCCTATGCGAGGCTCTATATATTGGATAAATTGATCACAGAAATTGGAACTAATGGTCTGGGTCCACCTACGAAGTCCCTGCAGGCCGTGGTTAGGAATTTCGGATGACGAGTAGAAGCAATTTAGATAGTGGGGAAAGCCTTTCAGATATTGTTGGTCTCCTAGCGGAATCGTATACTAAAGTCATTATGTACCACGACCTGGGAGATTACGAGGCACTAGAGAAAGGCAACGTTTCTTTGCTCGAGGCACTAAGAGTTCCTAAAGAGAAAATCGAACAGGCCTCACGTATTATAACACTCATGTACAAGACTTCTGATGAAGCTGACGTTCAGTTAGGCCTAGGTGATAGCAAGAAACACGATGAGCTCTTCGGACGAATCTTTGACATGGCCAAGGAATTAGATGCCGTGCTAGGCATAAGTTACGGCTCGGTTCAGGATGAAATCCGTTGGTGGTATCGGTATAGGCTTTCGAGGAGCAAAGTAAAGGGGAAAAAGCCTAGACGTGTGAGCAGTTTCTATCATTTCGTATTAGCATTATTTTTCATATACGTCGAGCATGTGCGAAGAATAAGAAACCCGATCGCGTCCCTCAAATGCACGTACTGGCTTGCAAAGGCAGGTCGGAAACACGAGAAAGATGACTGGACTCGGACTAAATCCACCCTAGAGCGCTACTGGTCGGCAAAGATTGCAGGGAACTCTGGCAAGATTGAGCCTATGCTCATTCTAGTTTAGGTTGACTCGGTTTAGACTGATCGTTTGAAGTAACGGGTCTGGTCACGGAAGTGTAGGGCCTGACTTGCTTGGCTCTGTTCCTCTCAAACTGAATTACGTGGTCTGCCATTCCCTCAAACGCTGAGATCACTTCGAGTTTGTGAACCTGATAGTTCAGAATCAACAATAGTTGCACGCCATTCCTCGTACATAGCTCCGATATGTAGCTTACAATCGAGTATACTTCGTCTATACCGAGCAACTGTATGAAATGCGTTAGGCCATCCAGAACCAATCTTCCTTCGGCGTTGCATTCAATGGACCATTTCAGCAGGTCGTAGACGCTCTTCTTGAACAAAGGTGCTTCAACTGTCCCCCCTTTTGATACTGTTATGCGATCGGCGCTCATCGAAAGCTCGACGACCTTGAACGCGCTGTTCTCTAGGTCAGAAGGCAGGATGGAACTCCCTTTGTAAGTTATACATATACCAGGCTTCGGACCAGAACTCAAGAAGTAATGAACAAGTTCTATGTAGTCGCTTACAGAGTCGACTTCAAGAAGTACCTTCTTTCCAATGCCTATGTCGAAGTCAAATACCTTAGTGAAGTGTTTTCTCTTCAGCTCGTTTGCCAATGGGGAACCTGAAGCAAAGAACTCAAGCAGGGTAGTAGGCTTTGCGTAAATGTATGCAAGAATTCCCAGAACCATGCTGTCGAGAAGGTGCCCAAATTCCACTACATCTATCCCCATCGTCCTGAATGTCCCATTGACCATGAAGAGAGTCGTTGATAGAACTATCCAAAGCAGGCCTGTCGATCTGATTACTTTTGAAAGGGATGCAGGTTGCAGGGTGATTATGTCCTTCGAGAGAAGCTTGGTTTGATGCCAAACGAATCCTAGAAATACCAAGGCCAGCGTCCCAATTTGTACTATATCCTGTTGAGGTATGAGAGTTGTAACGCCCAGTAGCACTTTTTCTCCGACTATGAACTTGAAGTTGAATATTGACCATATTGAAATAAAGGCAAAGATACTGATTGATGAAGTCAGTACTAGGCCTAATGGAGGGCTGTTGAACAACGCCCTGTAAGGGAATTCGTGTCCCTTTGCTTGCAGAGTAAGTACAGTTGCGGAAATGCTAAGCAATATCGCAGCAACAATGACCGCACTAATCTCCATCTTCAGCATCAAAGAGGCCAGGTTAACGTCGCTCACTTGGGATAGGACTGTCTCGGAAGCAACGACCGTGCCGAAGAGAATATAGGATGATAGAAGCAAATACCTTACAGAATGGAAATAGGACAGTTTCTGGTGCATAACAAGAACTGCATGGTATGCAGTTGCCCCCATCACCGCTACAGATAGAAGAATTTCAATGATAACCGGCCAGTTATACAAAGCAAGATAGCCACCTTCCGAACGATATTAAGCAATTATGGATCATGAATCGATATTTTGTGTCTATGTCTGATATAGGGTGTCTCTTTGTCCTATCCGAATGGGACATGACAGGGCTCTTTGAATCTATTGCTTCTTCGCGTACTCTGCGAAACCAATTATTTTGCCCAAGCCCAAATGGAATTCATTACAATAAGACTATACCCAGAAACTGAATATATGATTGTCGCAAATGCTTTTGAGAGCTAGCGACGCTGAGTCTTAAAAGGGGTAACAAACTCTTTGTCAGTCGCTACGGAAACTTTAGCCACAACTACCCCTTCTTGAATTTCGAATTCTGGAGCAACACCAATTATCTCCAATGCCCGATCCATAGCGAGCATTATAAACTCAGACCACTTTCTCCCGAGCTCGTGCACGATGACTATGGTATAGCGTCCTCCTTCCTCCTTAATCCTACACTCAAATACACCGCTATACATTGACCATATTTCCAACCATTTGAGAAATGAAAATAGA
>JACPBJ010000034.1 GCA_016180375.1 Nitrososphaerota archaeon
TCGAGCTTCAGGACAAGATAAGGAAGTCGAAGGTCAGGTAGTTCTTTATGTCCCAAAACATCGAGAAGGAGCAGTCATTACTGGCTAGTTTAAAGAGTATGGTCGGCGATGCTGTAACCGAGCTGTATGTTAACCCAAAGAGGATCAAAGTGCTCGCTGACAGCGCAAGAATTGTCGAAGTTGCGAAAGCTGTAAGGGAATTGGATTTTGATCAAGTAATGTCCGTAGGAGGCACGGACTTCCCCAAAGAGGATGTCTTTGCGCTTGACTACCATCTGATAAGTGTGGGCAACGATGATCTCAAGAAGATAATCTTCGACGTATCAACAAAGATACCAAGAAAGGAACCCAAAATTTCTTCTCTGATTTCTGTCTGGCCAAGTGCAGAATACCACGAACAGGAGACGTTCGAAATGCTCGGTATCATGTTCGAAGGCCACCCAAGAATGGAGAGACTGCTGCTACCCGAGGACTGGGACGACATCCCTCCTCTGAGGAAGGAGTTCCAACTGCCTGGAAGAAAGGGAGAACATGGAAGTAGTTGATAAAGAGGGTAGAACGCTAACCTTCAGTGTTGGGCCACAGCACCCAGGTTCTGGTCACTTTAGGATCATTGTTACGGTCGATGGTGACTTCATCGTCGATGTGAAGCCCGACCCTGGATACGTGCATCGGGGAGCGGAGAAGATGTCTGAGGAAAGAACGTATATACAAAACATTCCGCACCTTGAGAGGCCTGTCATTATAGACTCCTGCGGAATTCTTTTTCCCTACGTGCTTGCGGTTGAGGAACTACTTGGGATTCAGGCTCCGCCAAGGGCACAGTACATTCGCATCATCATGGCAGAGTTAAATCGAATCATCTCTCACATGTACTGGCTATCAATATTTGGAATCTTCCTCGGTCATTCTACGATGTTCATGTGGCCTATGGGAGATAGAGAATTGTTCATAGACCTTGCAGAATCCATCGGAGGGACAAGGGTAACCTTCTCTTATTTTGTGCCCGGAGGAGTGAGGAATGATCTCCCAGAGGGTTTCAAGGAAAGAGCATTGAGGACATGCAACTACTTCGAGAAACGACTCAAGGAGTACAACAAAATTTTCTTCAGCAACCCGATGTTTCTGAAGCGAACTCAAGGAGTAGGGGTATTAAGTAAAGAAGATGCAATCAAGATAGGCGTCACAGGCCCGAATCTCAGAGCGTCGGGCGTAGCTTCTGACACAAGAAAGGATGAACCATACTCTTCGTATGACACAATAAAGTGGGACATTCCCGTAAGAAAGGAAGGAGACTGCCACGCTAGAGGTATGGTAAGATTCCAGGAACTTTTCGACAGCATGAACATAATCAGGCAAGCGCTGGATTTGATACCTGAGGGTCCAGTAAAGGTTCCAATGAGAGGACAGGTAAAGGGGAAGGTTGGGGAGGCATTCGCAAGAACCGAGGCGGCAAGGGGAACAATGTTCTACCATATTATCAGTGACGGGGCGACGCATCCTTACAGGGTAAAGATCAGCGTACCTTCATTCAGGAATCTCATAGCAATACCATTCCTGCTGAAAGGTAGCCATATAGCCGATATGCCTCCGATCTACTGGGGCCTAGATTACTGGCCTGTGGAAGCAGACAAGTGATACGAAGATGGAAACGTTCGAGGAGTTCCTCAAAAGGGTAATCACCATTGTATTCTGGATACTATTGCTCATACCTTTGATTATAATACCAGTGGTCTTACTAGTACTCGTCCCGCTGGGAGTACCTGTTCCGACTGCTAACAGGATCTTTACTGCAATCATAGACCCTCTGGTAATGTTGCAATTCATGGATGAGTTGGGGCTTGGTCCAAGCTCTCTGTTCTTCAAAATAGCCGCATTTCCTGGATTCACATTTGCAGCTGGTGTTGCCACACTCACCATTTTGTACGAGAGGAAGCTTCTTGCAAAGATGCAGAACAGAGTGGGACCTCTCTACGCAGGAAGATTCGAGGGAATCCTCCAGCCTATAGCCGACCTCTTCAAGCTCATTTCCAAGGAAATTCTAACACCGGAGAAGGCAGACAAGCCGTTCTTTTGGGCGGTTCCGTTTTTGGTTATGGCTGTTGGGGGCTCATTTCTTGCACTTATCCCACTTTCCCCTGAAATTTACATAGCAAAATCGGAAATCGGTCTGTTGATCATTTTTGCGATCATAGGATTCTTCCCCCTAGTAGTGCTAATAGCAGGATGGGCAAGTAGCAACAAGTTCTCATTTATAGGCGGTTTAAGGGCTCTGCACCAGCTTATTTCATACGAAATACCTCTACTACTTTCTGCAATAGGAGTAGTATTGCTTTCGGGATCTTTGGACCTCATGAAGATAGTGGATGCCCAGAAGAGCATGTGGTTCATAATACCCCAGTTCCTTGGAGCTACTATTTTCTACATAACAATGCTTGCAGAGCTTGAAAGAATTCCTTTCGATCTTCCAGAGGCGGATACAGAGCTCGTCGCTGGGTGGTACACAGAATATTCTGGAATGCATTTTGGTATTTTACAACTTGCTAACTATGTGAAACTCTACGGACTAGCTGCATTATTCATAATTCTATTTCTTGGCGGATGGAACGGCCCAGCATTTCTGCCGCCATTTGCATGGTTTCTGATCAAACTCTTCGTCGTTATCAGCGCTATACTGTTGCCAAGAGGGACGAATACTAGAGTAAGAATTGACCAATTGATCAGACTCGGCTGGGTATACCTTATCTTCCTTGCATTCGCAAACCTTTTCATAGCGCTGGCTGTGGCGTCGTTGGGGGTCATCTGACATTAGCTTCCTCGTAGGCTTCTTTATTGCACTTTGGGCAGGGTTCAGGCAGATCTTCAGGAAAAGGTACACTCTGCGATATCCCGATCAGAAGCTTGACATTTTGAGGCTCGGAAATAGAAAATCTGGAGGTTATGAGTTCGATGCTAAGAAGCAGGTGGGTACAGCGGGTTTCAAGGGCCGCCATATTCTGTACATGGATAAATGCACCGGCTGTTCGCTTTGCGCTATCGCCTGTGAGAATATAGCAGACTGCATCGACATGGTAAAGGTCGACAAGAACTTCCCTCAAAACAAGAAATCGATTTTCCCGCAAATAGATTACGGAAGGTGCGTGTTCTGTGGGTTCTGCGTGGATGCGTGCCCGTTCGACTGTCTCTTTATGACGCCATTCTACGAACTTTCAACTACTGACAAGCGCTTGTTAGTCTATACTCCGGAGATGCTAAACATATACCCAGAGACGAAGGGAGAATTCGTAAATTTCATTCCTGATGAAAAGAGCGGCGCACATCATGGTTGACTCTCTTTTTCTTGTTCTCGCTCTTCTTACCATAGGCGCTTCCATCCTTGCTTTAGAGTCTAGGGAGCTGGTCTACGGTGCAGTTTCGCTAGCTGTTTCTCTTCTGGGGATCGCCGGCCTTTTCATACTGCTCGAGGCGACTTTCGTCGCGATGCTTCAAGTCATCGTCTTCGTTGGCGCCATTTCAGTGCTGATAATCTTCGTAGTCATGCTGGTTAGGAGGGAAAAGTGGGTTGCCCTGCCTGCTGGCGGCGAGGTGTTTGGAGGTCTGTTAATTGCGATTCTTCTGGTTGCTGTGGTTGGGTATCTTGCAGTAAACTCTGGAATATCATCCACATTGCCTCCGTCTTATGCGCCTCCATCATACACTCAAATCGGAATTCAGATTCTGACAGACTACTGGTTTGCACTTGAAATTCTTGGACTTGTCCTTGCAGCAGCGGTCATAGGTGCGCTAACCATGGCCAAAATCGAGGGGAATGAGCCGTAATGGAGACACTCTTCAGTTACTTCTTCGTATCACTCGTCCTTCTAGCAATAGGGGTCTATGGCCTTGTCTCGAAACGCAACGCTCTCAGGTTGCTGTTCGCTGTTGAAATCATAATCAACGCTGCAACGCTGAACTTTGTTGCGTTCTCCCGATATCTTCCAAGCCCGTCTGTTACAGGGCAGACGTTTGTTGTGTTCGCAATCGCGCTTGCTGCGGCAGAAGCGGCTGCAGGGCTAGCTATAATAGTTGTAGCCTTTAGGCTCAACCGCGATATTGATGTCAAAGAACTGAAGAGGCTAAGGGGTTAAGATCAAAAAATGGCAGTCATTCTGGGGCAATCCCTATTGTTACCCATAATCCTAGCACCCCTTGCCTACCTTATTGGAAGGAGGGTGGGGGCAAAAACCGGCTGGTTTGCCTTTGTAGTTCTGGCATATTCCACGATAATGTTGCTGTTTGCAGGGATGCAGGGTTCAGAATACACAGAAGTCTATCCTTGGCAGCCAATAGGCGAATTCGGGCTTAAGTTAGATGGGCTTAGCGCACCATTTGCAGCCATAATCTACATTCTGTCAACCACGCTCGCTGTATACTCAATACCTTACATGAAGCATAAGGTCGAGGAGGAGTTTGAGCATCATTCACCCGAAGTCGAGCAGGCTATCAAAAGGAAGATGGGCTTGTACTATTCGCTTTACCTCTTGTACGCTGCGGGGATGCTTGGAACCGTCCTCGCAACTAATCTGATTCAATTCTACATATTCTTTGAGCTCATGCTCATCCCTTCATTCTTCCTTATTGCAGAGTTTGGCTACGGAGACCGTTACAGAATCTCCTTAATGTACTTCCTCTGGACGCACGTAGGAGCGGTGATTCTTCTTGCCGCGATACTTTCTATCGGATTCCTCGGAGGAGGATTCGATTTTGCAAAGATCTCAACATCAGGGATTCCCGAAGGCATCAGAGTCTGGTTAGGAATCGCCGTCACCCTTGGCTTGTTCGTGAAGCTAGCCGCAGCAGGCTTGCATGTCTGGCTGCCATACGCACATGCTGAAGCCCCAACTCCTATCAGTGCTTTACTTTCGCCTGCGATGATCGGCATTGGAGGCTATTCTTTCATCAGGATTCTTGTCTTCTTGGTTCCTTCCGCATACGCATCTGTTGCATTCTGGGTCAGCATCTGGGGTCTCATTACCATGCTCTACGGAGGGCTCATGGTCTTCGCGCAGGATGATATTAAGAGAGTTCTTGCTTATTCGAGCGTAAGCCAGATGGGTTACATAATTTTCGGCATGGCTTCAGCATACTACGTTGGTGTTGGAGGTTCGGTCTTCCAATATGTCAGCCATGGAACAGGCAAGGCACTGCTCTTCATGGCGGCAGGCGCTATCATACTTCAGACCGGAGGGCTTAGAAGCATAGGCAAACTTGGTGGGCTGGCTGGTAAACTTCCCATTACTGCAACTTGCGCGCTCATAGGGTTCCTTGTTATCGTTGGTGTTCCTCCCATGAATGGCTTTCAGTCGGAATGGATGCTGTTCTTCGGCTCTTTCGCTGGTGCGCTTCAATCTGGCTCGCAGGAGAAGTTGATAATCACCGCACTGGCATTGACAACTACACCCGTAACTGCAGGCTATGCGATGTGGACCATGCGTAGAGTCTTCTTTGGCAAAACGCCGGAGAACTTATCCAATGTAAAAGACCCTCCAGCAACGATAACGATTCCATTAATTTTCTTGGCTGCTCTTAGCATAATATTGGGAATTTATCCAAACCTCGTTACGGAAAGGCTCCTCCCTCTACTCAGCGCAGTGATGAAGTAGTTGGCAGAAATCCCTTTCACTCTAGCGCCTTGGCTCGTCTGGATCATTCCATTAGCAGGAGCTTTGCTGACTCCTCTGTTTGCAAAGTTAGGAGATAAGCCTAGGGACTACATAGCGGTAATCTTCCCTCTAGCATCAGCAATCTCCGCAGCCACAATGCTCCCATTAGCTCTCTCGGGCGAAGTATTCCATCAGCAGGTACCTTGGATAACTGCCCTGAACATCAAGGCAGGTGTACTTGCAGATCCTCTAAGCGTCCTGATGGCCAACATAGTTGCATGGATTTCATTTCTCATAATGGTATACAGCACTGGGTACATGCACGGAGACAAATCCCTCACAAGATACTGGTTCTTCATGAATTTCTTCATTGGAAGCATGCAGCTGATAGTGCTCTCGGACAATTTTCTGCAACTGTTCTTTGGATGGGAAGGAGTTGGTTTATGCTCTTACGCCTTGATAGGCTTCTGGAACAAGGATCAGGAGAAGGATTACGTAGGTACCGTTGGCCATACTACATGGGGCCTTCCTCAAGCTTACTCTCCTAGTCACGCTGGCATGAAGGCTTTTGTCACTACGAGGGTTGGAGATGTCGCATTTCTTATTGGAATTCTCACTCTGTTCTATTTCTCAGGCACGTTCAGTTTCACTGAATTGGCAGAGGAGCACAAATGGGCTGCTGATCTCGCAAGATCAGGACTTCTGATTCCTGTTGCAGTTCTGATATTTGGAGGCTCAATAGGCAAATCGGCTCAATTTCCACTTCACGAGTGGCTTCCAGACGCCATGGCCGGTCCTACTTCGGTATCAGCCTTGATACATGCGGCTACGATGGTCAAGGCAGGCGTATTTCTTGTCGCTAGAATTGGCCCTCTCTTCTATACAGCGGTTCAATCAATTAACATGGTTTCTCCATTCTTCCTTACGGTTGCTTGGATAGGCGCGATAACTGCGTTCCTGGCTGCGAGTCAGGCTCTTGTATCTAAAGAGGTGAAGAAGGTCATGGCATATTCTACAGTCTCGCAAATAGGTTACATGATGCTCGGATTGGGCGTTGCTGGACTTGCGAGCGAATTCGTCGCAGGATTCGTCGCTGGGTTCTTCCATCTGACCAACCATGCTATCTTCAAGGCATCACTCTTCATGGGGGCGGGGGCTTTGATTCATGCTACTGGAACCAAGTACATGAACGAAATGGGAGGGCTGAGAAAGCATATGCGAAAGACCTATTTTGCTATGCTAATTGTAACAGGCTCTCTTGCAGGAGTTCCATTCCTCAGCGGATTCTGGAGCAAGGACGCTGTATTAGCTGCTGTGCTCAATGTTGAAAGTGCTAGCGTAGCGTTTCCCCTGTTTGTCGTTGCAGTAGTGACAGCGATAATGACATCGTTCTATTCGTTCAGGATGATAGGCATGATATTCTTCGGAGAGAAGAGCCATCATTTAGAAAAGATGGAGGAGCATGGACACCATGTCCACGAAGCCCCTGCCGTGATGTGGTTACCATATGGCATTCTTGCAGTTGCCACTTTGATAATAGGGCTAACTGGACCGTTCTTCGAGGGGTTCTTGGAGAATTCACTTGGAAAGTACCTCGAGGAATCGTTTGGCATGCATATTGCTGAGGAGGGTTTCAAACTCAACCCCATAGCAGTTTCGGGATCGGTGATTGCTCTTGCTATTGGAGGGTTCTTGGGTTACAACTTCTACATAGCCTGGTTCGATTTACAAGTTCCTCGAAAACAGATGGTACATCAATGCTCTATACTACAAGGTCTTCGTCAATGGAACAATATCATTTGGCAATGCTGTATTCAGAGGGGTAGAGTTAGGAATTCTCGACAAGACGAACACCGGGGTTTCAAAGTTGACGATTGGCTTCTCTTCGGTAAGCAGCTGGTTTGATAGCCATGTTGTTGATGGAATTGTTAATGGCATAGCGACAGCAAGCGCAATGGTTTCTGGGAGTGTAAGGAAAGTTCAGACAGGAGTCACGGAGCAGTACGTCTTTGGCTTCGCAGCTGGCATAGTGTTGCTGGTGATATTCATGCTTCTACTCTTGTAGGTGAGAATATGGCAGAATTTCCACTCATTTCAATCATGATATTCCTGCCGATAATTGCAGGCATTGTCACTTATCCTATAGGGAGAGCCAGCAAGAGTAGCACAAAGTGGTTCGCTCTTGTTATTGCAGTAGTTGAACTTGCCTTGGGCTTGTTCGCCTACTCTCAGATACTTGTAAACGGAACTGGTGCAAAGTACAATTTCGTAGAAGGACCTGCACCTTGGATACCAGCCCTGAAGGGCGTCGACTACTATCTGGGAATGGATGGTCTCAGCGGACCGCTCGTGCTAATTTCATCATTTCTTACAGTTCTTGTAATCCTCGGCTCCAGAGACCTGATCACGGAAAAACAGGGCATGTACTATGCGCTCATACTCCTCTTCGAGGGATTCATCATGGGCGTCTTTACATCACTGAACATGGTCTTGTTCTATGCCTTCTGGGACATCGTGCTTCTGCCGATGTTCTTCTTCATAGGCGTATGGGGCGGCCCAAGAAGAAAGTATGCAGCCATGAAGTTCCTGCTTTTCACATTTGTTGGCAGCGTCTTCATGCTTCTGGGGTTCATTGCAATTTACATCTTGACTCCTCAAAATACTTTCAACATACCGGAGTTGGTAGGAAAGATACCGCTGTCGCTGCAGCCTCTTCTGGCTCTGCTGTTCTTCATAGGGTTTGGAGTAAAGCTGCCTTTAGTTCCATTCCACACTTGGCTACCTGATGCGCATGTCGAAGCTCCAGCACCGATAAGCGTCTTCCTTGCAGGTTTGCTTCTAAAGATGGGTGGTTATGGATTCCTAAGATTCAACCTTGGGCTTCTGCCTCAAGCCTCGGTAGATTTTGGATGGGCGTTCATAGCCGTTGGAATTGTGACGATGTTCTACGGAGCCATAGTGGCGATGGTGCAGAAGGACATCAAGAAGATGATAGCCTTGACCAGCATAAACCACATGGGCTTTGTTCTGGTTGGAGCGTTCAGTGGCACTGTAGTTGGAATCTCTGGAGCGATATTCCAGATGTTTACACATGCAGCTGCGGTTGGAGTCATGTTCATGCTTTCTGGCTATCTGCACGAATTAACAGGAACGAGGGATGTTACTGTCATCAAAGGGCTCAAGATAACTAGTCCCAGATTTGCCGCCTTAATTATTCTGGGCTCGATGGCGGCCATGGGCGTTCCCATGTTCAGCAGTTTCCTTGCAGAATATCTTGTAATACTAGGCGCTATTTCGGTCGATCTCAGGTATGGCATAATAGTGTTAATACCCGTCATAACTGTGGCATACTTCCTCTGGATGATGAGAAGAACAGTGATGTCCGCACCGATAGAGGGCGCAAAACATCACGATCTAGGGACTCTATCGACTATATCGCTCTTGGCATACTTGGTTCCTCTCATTGCAACTCTCATCGTTCCTTGGCTCATCTTGGGAATGGCAGACCCTCTATCGGAGTCTTTGGTCAAGGTTATAGCTGCGAGGTAATGCTATGGACATTCCTGTAATTCTCGTAGGGATATTGTCTGCGGCTGCGCTATTGTTACCTGCGCTAGACATTGCGCTCAGACGCGCAAGTAGAACATTCTCCGCATATTTTGCTACATTCGTGATTGCGATATCGCTTGGCATAGTTTTGCTATCTGCTGTTGGAGTTATTCCGCTGACGGAGTCTGTAGCCCCAAACCTCATGAGGAACGACCTCATGGGTCTGTTCTTTTCGATGGTAGTGCTATCCGTCGCGCTTCTAGTATCTGCTTCATCCATAGATTACATGAAAAATGAGCATAATATTTCAATTTACTACTCATTGTTACTCTTTACATCGCTTGGAATGGTAATACTATCATTTGCCGTCGACTTCCTGATGATTTTTGTTGCTTGGGAACTCATGGGCATCCCAACTTTTATCTTGACGGGTTACAGAAAGAAAGACTTGGCTTCGAACGAAGCCGCAGTAAAATTCTTCATTCTTGGGGCGCTTGCAACTGGTATTCTGCTCTACGGAATTTCAATAATGTACGGGCTTACAGGCTCAACTAATCTTCCAGCAGTAGCCGCGGCACTTTCAAAACTTAGCCCCGACATGTTGCCTATGGCAGCATTTTCGGTAATCATGTTAATAGCGGGACTGGGGCTTAAATTGTCTATAGTTCCGTTCCACATGTGGATTCCCGATGCTTATGAAGGAGCGCCAACGACCGTTAGCGCGCTCCTGTCAGCAGGTACTAAGAAGGCTGGTTTTGTTGCAGGCGTTAGAATACTCGCGGTGGCATTCCCCCTTCTTAAGTTGGATCTTACGCTTACGCTGGCGATAATCGCTTTGGCAACGATGACACTTGGCAACCTTGCAGCTCTTACTCAGAAGTCAATAACAAGGCTGCTGGCATATTCCAGCATAGCTCAAGCAGGATACCTGCTGGTTGGTATAGCTGTTCTGCCAAGTACTAACCTAGGGTTAACTGGGCTATTGTATCATTCATTCAACCATGCGATCATGCAAGGGCTTGCATTCTTGGCCGCTGCAATTGTGGCAGTCAGACTCTCCAAGACGACTCTAAGCTCGTACGAGGGTCTTTCAAAGACAATGCCTCTGACATCGTTCAGCCTTACTATTGCACTGCTGGGGCTTGCGGGAATGCCTCCATTGAGCGGATTCTGGAGCAAGCTCGTACTTTTCACTGCTGCAGTCGAGGGAGATCTGACTTGGCTCGCGTTTGCGGGCCTCTTGAACAGTGCTCTCTCACTTGGCTATTACGGTCTTATCATAAAACGCATGTACGTCGACGAGCCATCGGAAACTATCCAAGTGCGAGAACCAGCGGGTTTCACTATCTTACTATTAGCCGCAGCAGCCGTGATAATCCTGACAGGAATCTACCCTGCTCCCATCTATGATTTTGCACAAAGAGCAGTTCTTGCTCTTACACCCTAGTAGTCTCTGATTATCGTAAAATCTGCAAGTAATACTAGAAGGTCTTTTGCGGGACCCGATTTGACCGCGTTCAGACTCTCTTTTGCTTTAATAGAATAGGATTCTGCCATCTCCTTCATCCTTTCCAAGACCGCTTCTGGGCTTCTTTTTCTTGCCAGAGCTTCAGCAATCTTCCCCTCGCTGCCCCAATCCAAGACATCATCCTGAATCTGGAAAGCAATACCTAGGTTAAGCCCGTATGAAGAGAGGGCTTCTATCTCTTCTTCCGAACCTCCACCAATAATACTACCTAATCTTGCCGCTGTCTGGAATAAAGAGGCTGTCTTCTTGGATATTATCTCAACATATTCGTCCCAATTCATGCTGTATGATTTTGGATCGACTCTGAGCTCCAAGTATTCTCCTTCACACATCCTCAATGAAGCTACCGAAAGTTCCCTCGAAACTCTGCTATCAGAATACTTTGACGCGATATCTAGGATCATGCCAAATACATAGTCAGCCGTAAGCATTGCAGCACCGTAACCATACTTTATGTGAAAAGCTACCTTCTCTCTTCTTGAGGCTGCTTCATCAATTACGTCATCATGAATAATTGATTCCGTATGGAGGAGTTCAACAGCAACAGCAGCAAGATCTGTATCGCCAATATCACTTCCAACGCTTTCAGCCGCGACCATTAGGATCGTAGGTCTGACCCTCTTGCCGCCTTCGAGAGCATACAAAATGGGGCCGTAAAGTTTGGAGTGCCTGTAAAGCTCCATTTCTTTCTTAATACTTGTATCGATCCGGGACAGATAAGGTTCCGATTTTCTTTTCAGGATCTCCAGAAGATCGGAGTCACGGATCTCCACAGTATGTCCCATTAAACTGGCTTCCCAAACCCCTTATTTAATATGTATTGCAGGCTCTTAAAATTAGCATGCCAAGAATGAGGGCGATGCTCCTCTCAAAGCTAGCTCCTATTGAAAAAAATCCGTTAAGGCTTGCTTCAGTAGAGCAACCATCCACAAGAAAGAATGGGTTGCTGGTTGAGATAGAGGCCTGTGGCGTATGTAGATCAAATCTTCACCTCATAGAGGGGGACTGGAAGAAGTACGGAGCTCCCTCCATGCTTCCTATAATTCCGGGGCATGAAATTGTAGGCATCGTCAGGAAGGTTGGCAGCTCTGTTAGAAGAATAAAGGTTGGAAATAGGGTAGGAATTCAGCCGCTTTACAGCTCTTGCTTGAAATGTGAATATTGCAGATCTGGGAGAGAGAATCTTTGTGAATCTGCGGAGATTACTGGAGAAACAGTTCACGGAGGCTATGCTGAATATATTGCAGTATCGGAACCTTTTGCAACTTTGGTGCCAGACAGTTTCAAGCCTGAGTATGCAGCGCCATTGTTCTGTCCGGGAGTGACTGCTTACAAGGCAGTTCAGGCAAGCGAACCTAGGAAGGAGAAGTCGATTGGCATCTTTGGGGTTGGAGGCGTGGGACATCTAGCAATACAGCTGGCGAAGATAAAGGGTTCAAGAGTTGTCGCGATATCAAGAAACAAGGAGCATCTAGATTTGGGCAAAATTGTAGGTGCTGACTCAACGGTACAGTTAGTTGATGATCAAGAAGTATTCATAGAGAACATGAAGAAAAAAGAAGGATTGCTGGACAGTGCTGTGGTATTTGCACCTTCTGAACATGCTATTGATGCAGCAGTAAGATCCGTAAAGAAGGGAGGGACTGTCGTGATTGGAGTATTCGGCAATATTCCGAATTTCTTTTTCTACGAAGAGAAGATCATCAAAGGAAGCGTGATCGGTTCGAGAAAGGATATGCGGGAACTGGTAAGCATAGCACAAGAATCTGGACTTAAGGTGGTATCGAAGAAGTATCTTTTGGAGGAAGCAAATGATGTGCTTGCCAAGTTGAAGAAATCCCAGATTCAGGGTCGCGCTGTGTTGATTCCATAGTACTCATCAGTTCTGAGGTTTTGTCGTTGCTGACGGGGGCTCCTTTTCTTCTTTGAAGTTTACCCATATTTTTAATTCCGCGCGGAGACTCATTAAGATTAATGCTCCGGGCGGGATTTGAACCCGCGATCTTCGGCTCGAAAGGCCGAAATGCTTAACCGGGCTACACCACCGGAGCGCAAGACCACCGCGATATACGGCTCCTTTTAATCATGTCTGCATATTCGAAGAGATTCTGGACAGCTTTCCGCTATTTTCTTTATATCTCATCACTAGGCCAGTTCTGCTAACTCTTCTATGAGCAAACACTCCCATGTTTTGAGTTTATGTATGTAAGGGGGGTATAACTTTCACACAGGCTTAGCATGCTCCAAAGAGTTATGAGAATTATAGTAGAGTGATCAACTATTTTTTTTATGACGGATCTCCCTTTCCATCCTGATCATAGATTTAACAATTACTTCATCAATATTGCCATTATTTTCTTGCTTCAGGCTACCCCCCGACTAGTCTGGACGCAGGGGCGCACTGCAGAATCAACTCGCATGGATACAGTTTATTTACCCTCTACTTTTCCACGAACTTTTGCACTGAATCAGTCAGATCATGTGGAGATAGGAGAAATCAGTACAGACTGGTAATGGGTTTTGGGACACAGCAATACGTCAGGAGAATCTGGCGAACGGCCGTCTGAGCTAAAAAGGGTAGTCGGAATCTGGGGCTCATTCTCAATGGGATTTGCCGATGTGGGTGCCGATGTTTACATAGCCCTTGGGTTAATAGCACTCTACGCTTCCTCCGCAGCCCCTTTGGCACTTGCACTTGCAGCAATAACTTACATCACAACCGGTCTGTGCTATGCTGAACTCGCAACAGAATATCCTATAGCAGGAGGCGCTCAATTCTTCTCCCTGAAGGCCTTCGGGAGAGCTCATGGATTTGTTGCTGGCTGGGGTTTGATGCTGGATTATACCATTGACATTGCTCTATTTGCCTTGGCCTCTGTAGGTTATCTTGGCTCGCTGGTCAACATCATTAACGGCTCAAACTTTCTGCTTAGAGCGCCCTATTATGGTATAACAAGCATACTGTTGATTCTGACTCTTGTTGGTCTGAACATAATAGGCATAAGATGGTCTTCCAGAATCAACGAGCTCTTAGTAGCTTTGGGAATAGTTACTCTTTCAGTAGTGCTTGCAGTTGGCATACCAGTGTTATTCGCCGGTGGGCACGTAGTGGAATGGCTCACGAATCTTGGTCAGATAGGAACCGAACCTTCATGGAATAACTTTGCATATGCGACTTCGCTGGCCGTTGTGTCGTATGTAGGCATAGAGTCAATTTCGCAAGCTGCAGAAGAGACCAAGAATGCTAGGCGTGTTATTCCCAAGGCTACAAAATGGGTCATAATTTCAGTCACGGTATTTACAATCGCTCTATCTATTCTCTCAGTTACTCTGGTGAGCCCGAAAAGCATAGCAGATGCATCGCAGGCTCCTATGGTGCTTCTTGCGGGTGCCCTCCCTGTTATAGGGCCTCTAATGATCATAGTCATTTCATTGATGGGCTTTGCAGCATGCTACGTTTCCACAAATACAGGAGTCATCGGGGTTTCAAGGGTAAGTTATGCCATGGGCAGGTTGAACCTTTTTCCATCGCGATTTGCCAAGTTGCATCCAGTATTCAAGACGCCTTACGTCACAATAAGCATTTTCTCGCTGGTTGCTATACTGCTTATATTGGTGAATATGTTCCTTCCGGGTATAGATCTTCTTAGTCTTGTCGCATCATTGTATAATTTCGGTGCTCTTGTTGCCTATATGTACGTAAATCTCTCTTTGATTATGCTTAGAATCAAGAATCCTTCGCCTAGAGCGTGGAAGGTGCCGGGAAACATCGGGATCAGGCATAAGGACACGAAGTACGACATCCCCCTGTTGCCAATAGTGGGCTTTATTTCGTGTCTAATTGTCTGGTTGATAGTAGTTGGGACGCATGAGATCGGCAGATTAGTTGGTTCAATCTGGTTTGCAGTAGGTCTAGCGATATACTACGCTTACAGCAAGAGCAAAAGAGGCAAGAACAATGTCTGAAAGGGCCTCAGGAAGAGGCCGTTGGCATTTGAGGCAAGAGAGCTGAATGCAGCTCGTGTTGCATTCTTCCTAGCGGAATACTCTGGATCCAACGTAATAATTACACACGTCAAAACACCGGGTGAAGATTCTGCAAAGAAGGCCAGGGTGATGGATGCTATAGGCAAACTGGCTGACAAACTCAGAGTCAAGTTCGAGCTTGACGAAATTATAGTGGAGTCAGAACCAAGTCTCGGGGACATTGCTCAGCTCTTGGTGAAGAATGCCGAGCGAAGGCAGTGCCAACTCATAGTAATGTCGGCTCACAGGGAGGCTTTCTTCACGGAACTGTTTGGCAGGGTATCTGATCGAGTTGTTAGAATCTCAAGAACCCCTGTTATTCTAATTGAAACCCCACGCGACGGAATGGTCATCCCGGACTCGCCCAGAAGGATGCTCATACCCGTTCTCTATGACAAATTCATTCCAGGCCCTTTCATAATCGCATCAGCACTTACAAGCACGGCATCGGCATCGGATATTGAAATCATAGCCGCCAGCATAGTTGAGATACCGCCGACCCTGCCTCTAGAGGCTGCAACAACATCCTCCGAGATGAGGGATGCAGAAAGGTCGTTTTCGCTTATGGTCAGCACCGCAATAAAATCTCTGGGTAAGCTCTTCTCACCAAGAATATTGCCAGTAAGGGATGTTGGCTTCGATGTAGCAGAGTACTCAAAGGACGAGGGCATTGATATGATAATCCTCTACAGTTCTGGTCGGAGTGGCTATGGCAAGCTTCTGAAGAAGGCTGAATACGAAATAGTAAAGAAAGCTCCTTGCATCTGTTTAGTCATGTTCGCTTCCTCTGGTCAGGGCGCTTGATAGCAGATTTGTAAAACTTTACAAGTTAGTTAAAGCTGATTTCCGATCAGTTCATAAGTGTGTTCTGTATATTATCATGGGACAGACATTATGCCACTTCAGGACAACTATTCCAGAATGTATCATTTGGTAGTTTCCGCTAATGTAGATGGTCTATCGCAGAGAGCGCTATTGGATCTTATGAAGCTGCGGAGCAATCAGGTCTCAAAGATAGCTTTAAAGCTTGAACGCAGCGGATTGGTCAGGAGAGAAAAGGTTCTGGAGGAAGGGAGATGGACATATGTTCTGAAAGCTGTTGATGCAATCAGCCTTGGTCCATATGAATCAATCCCGTGTATTACCTGCCCCTATGAGGACAAGTGCAGGCCTGAAGGAATAATCTCACCAGAGAATTGTGCTCTTGAGACGTATCAGAGAGGTATTGGCCAATGGGTTCTAGAAGAGTTCAGCAACAATGGTAAGATTCAGGCTGCTCCGAAGAAAGAAGCTCTAAGGCAGGTTGCGAGCAAGAAGAATGCCAAGAGCGTTCTGGTAAAGCAGAAGCGGTAGCGTCGAAAAGAAGCAGTTTTTATTTTACCTATTGCATAAATGACATATGTCACAGCAGGCTATATCCAGATGTAGGGACTGTGGCGAAGAGATAATCTGGATACGGACGGAACTAGGCAGGTTTGTTCCTTTTAACCTATCAGGCACTATACACGTCTGTCCGGCAAGGAAATAGGTATTTTCGTCATTTGACGAAAACAATATGTCGTAATAGATAACTTTTAATCTAATGCCGTCGTATATGCCATGAGCTTAGTGTGAGTCTCACGTGGTGGGTTAAAGCCCCGATAATCAAGCTCGTTTGTCCTAATTGTAATAAGAAAACTGAAAATTACGTTCTGAGCTCCGATAATGATAGAATGAAGGTAAGGTGTATGAAATGCGGAACAATTTATGATTACGACAAGTCGAAAGACAATGCTCCAGATAGCGTGGCGGAGGACTCCCCAGATCTCCCCTGCTATGGTTGAGGTGGAAAAATACCCAAAGCATTTGTGCTAATAACATCTGAACTTGGCAAAGAATTGGCTGTCGTCGAAGGCCTGAAGAAGATTCAAAACGTAAAAGAAGCTCACACGTTGTATGGTGTCTACGATGTCATTGCACAAGTGGAATGCGAAGGAGAGAGCGATCTTAGGAATCTGGTAACCAACAGAATAAGAGCGCTTAATGATGTGAGAGCAACCATGACGCTCATGGTTGCCGAATGAGTCTAGCGTATTATCAAGACGGACCTTGTGGAATACCTTGCAACCCTTGATGAAACACTACCGATGAGGAAGGACTTCACCCTGCTCAGTCCTCTACTGCCAACAATAACCAAGTCGTAGTTTTCAGCGTCTGCAATGCGGAGAATCTCCTCCGCAATGTCCCCTACTTCAACCCTAGTATCCGCATCCACTCCAAGAGATTTGGCAAGTTCCTTACTCCTGTTCAAGATCTCCTCGCCATACGTGTGCAGCTGCCTCTCAACTTCGAGATAGCCTTCTGTGTAAGGTATTGGCGGGTTGATCACTACATGCATTAGCGTAACCTTGGAGGCAGGCTTTGCTATAGAAGATGCTGCTTTGACCGCTTTCTCTGAGAGTGGCGAACCGTCAACTGCGACCAAAATCTTTTGAAACAACCCTATCCTCTCTCCATAAGTAAGGCCTTTTGCCTTTAATACATTCCTAAGATATGGGAGGATGTTGTCAAAACGAAGGAGACTCGGGCAGCACTTCCTTGATGATCAATACACCATAGGCAAGATGGTTGAACTAGCAGAAATAAGCCCAGAGGATGATGTGCTTGAAATAGGGACTGGCGAGGGTTCGCTTACAAGGGAACTCTGCAAGAAAGGAGCGAAGGTCGCATCGTTTGAAGTTGACAGCAACCTCTTTTCCAAGCTGACATCTATGCTGCATTTTGCCAACCTGAAACTCTTCAATGCCGACGCGCTGAAGTCTAATCCCAAGTTTGATGTGCTAGTCGCAAATTTGCCCTATTCTAGATCTGAAGAATTCGTCGGTTGGCTTGCTTTAAGGAAATTCAGAAGGGCTGTGGTAATGCTTCAAACCGATTTTGTGGACAAACTCCTTGCAACTTCTGGAAGGAATTATAGAGCGATTTCAATCATAGCTCAATACGTCTTCTCCATAAGGAAAGCGATGATTGTTACTAGGAGCCTCTTTAGGCCTCCGCCAAAGGTTTCATCCAGCATAGTGATCATTCAGAGAAGTGGTCCGCAGCCTACAGAAGAAGACCTACATGCAATCAAGTACCTCTGGTCGTTTAAAGGAAAGACGTTACGCTCGGCAATCAAGATAATCTCCAAAAAGAGGGTCATCGCCGCTGAAGGAATTCTGGGTCTGCTTCCGAAAAGGTTGATTGCATTAAGAGTGTCGGATCTTTCCCCTTCTGAAGCATTCAAGGTTGCAGAAGCAATTGAGAAAGCAAGTTAAGCAGGGGACTTACAGAGCTGCAGAAGATACATTTCTCCTGGCAGACGTTCTCTCGAAATATCGTTTTGATAGAGCGCTGGAGATAGGAGTTGGCGAAGGCTATGTGACGGCTGAACTGGCAAAGAGGTCGAAGATGGTCGTAGGAACTGACATGGACATCAACGCAATTCGGAAGACTTTGCAGAGGCTTAGAGACGCTCGGCTTGAGAATGTCGACCTAATAGTTTGCGATGGCGCAAAGCCTATTCAGCTAAAGTTTGATGTATGCACCTTCAATCCCCCGTACCTTCCCAGCGACATGGCAGACATTACATTTGCAGGCGGCAAAGAGGGCTTAGAAACAACCAAAGAATGGTTTGACCAGTGCACAAGCCTATTGAATCATTATGGGAGAATCATCTTCGTAGCATCAGACCTTTCAAATGTCAGCAGGTTAGTTAGTTACATAAACGAAAAGGGGTTTGAAACAAAGATACTGGCAAGGAAGGAATTTTTCTTCGAGGAAATATCTGTAATAGAAGCACAGAAAAGTCAGCAAGGGTTATAATACAAAAGGGAAACAAGCAAAGTTATGCAGATACAATTGGGCGACCTCAAAGACAAAGCGGCAGATCTAGTAAAGTTTCTTGACGAAAAAGCAGGAATAAAATCCAAGGCTGAAGGCGATAAAGTGGAGATAGAGGGAGAGGACTTGCAAAAGTCGCAGGTGAAGACCTACCTCAAACGCTTCCTGCATGTCAACAAGAGCAGGAAAGACCACAAGATTTCTGTCGATGGCGACGCAATAAAGGTCTTGACCTTAGAGGTCGAAGAAGAGGAAGAAGAATAATCCTATTTCTTGGCTCTGGCCTTTCTGAAGGCGTACAGCATTTCTGCTAAGGCATTCCGCGCATTCCTGGCTTTGGCAATAGCTTCCATAAGTTTCCCTGATGAGGCTAGTTCTGATACGGTAGTCAAGGCAGCGCTGATTTCCACCAAAGTAGGTTGAGAGGTCCTTGCGGTTTTCTTCTCTTTAACATCAAAGCCAACCTCGCCTGCATATTCTAGCTTTAGCAACGCAATGGCATACTCTACATTCCTGTAGGCTTCCCAGATGCTAGCTTCTGATGGCAGAGCAGCATTGGAAGGTTGGCTATTCAGAAATGATAGCGACCTCTCGATTAAAGCCAAAGCTTTAGCCACTCTTTTGATCAATTTCCCCTTGTCCTAGCCATATACACCGTGCTCCTGAAACCTATTTAATGAGCACTGAAAAGGCTCCAACCGTGTCAAAGCAGAGTCGAGAGATCAAGCCACCATGTTTCATTAAAGTGGCTGACATTAAGGACCTTGCTAGGCTGGCCTGTGCCATAGAAAGAATTCCATTGCCTATCTTCGCAATTGAGTCAGGGAACAACTTCCTGCTTTAGAATTCCATTGCCTATCTTCGCAATTGAGTCAGGGAACAACTTCCTGCTTTCTGTTCAATTAGACCTCTTTATGGGACGACCAATATTCTACTATGTAAAATCCAAAGAGAAAGCGCAGTATCTGGGCTACAAGAACATCGGCAGTGCAGAGGAAGTGGCTCTTACTGATTCGCCAGTCAACCCTACTTTTGTATATGCGCCAATTATAGTGATAAAGAAACTGCCTGCTCCATTTGAAGATGCCATCAATAAGCCATCTGAGATTAAGGAGAAGTTCCTTTCGTTTGAGGTTTCAGATCTACCAAGCCTAGCCAAGATAACGTCTTACAAGGTGCTGTTCGAAGAGCCTCCTCTCCCTCTATACTCGTTCAAAATTGACGGCAAATGGGTTGCCGGCGCTTTTGCAAGAATTGATGATTACGAGGAAGCGTCGATATTCTTCTTTGTCAAACTTGACAAGGGCCCTCCGGACAATTTCTTGAAATACCCGATGCAAAAGACTGACGGAACTGCCTTCACCAATAGAGCTGATGAGCATGGATACATCTTCATCAAGGTCATAAAGCTCGGCGAGAGCCATCCATTGGTAGAACTATAACATTGCAGGACAACTTCTCGGAAAGAATTCGCAAATCAGCCAGATCACATTCGAGCAGGATAGTTTTAGCGCTCGATATCGTAGAGAATAAGATAGAGAGACTGCAGCCCCGTGCGATAAGCATCATCAATGATCTCTCTCCGTATTTATCATCTGTAAAGATCAACTTCCACCTTCTGCTCCCTCTGGGCTTCAAGGAGATTGCAAAGATTAACGACATTGCGCACGCAAATGGACTACAAACAATAGCAGACATGAAACTCAATGACATTGCAAGCACTAACGAAACTGCTGTCAATATGCTTTGGAGGATGGGGTTTGATGCAGTAATCGCGAACCCTTTTGTCGGATACGATGGCGCGTTAGATGCAGTTTTCAAATCTGCTCATACTGCTAAGAATGGCGTCATTCTATTGGTCTATATGAGCCACCCTGCAGCTTCAGAAGGGTACGGTCTTTCGATCGCTAGCCCGAAGCGAAGCCTCTTTGAAGAGTTCATCTCAAGAGCCGTTACATGGAAAGCAGACGGTGTAGTTGTGGGGGCGACTGCGCCTGACAGAATAGCCGCCGTCAGAAAAAGAATCCCCAAAGAAACGCTGATCTTTTCGCCGGGAGTCGGAGTTCAAGGAGGAGACGCCAAGAAGTCGGTGCAAGCAGGCAGCGACTTTCTCATAGTTGGAAGGTCTATTCTTGAGTCTTCTGACCCTGTGGAGGCTGCGAAACGAATCTGTCGAGAGTCTTCGAATCGCTCTTTTGCTTGAGAAATTCGTTTGCTGCTTCGAGCACCGTCTTTGCGTTCTTGAATGTCAGCTTTTTCATGCTATCATTATAGTTTAGCCACTCATAACCCAGATGCTCGAACGAAATCTTCACGTCTGTAATGGCAGACTCTGCAAGATAGTATGTTACTCTCTTGTGTACAACCGATGAGTTTCTCCTGTAATTGTACTCAATTATTTTCTTGAAGCCCTCAAAAATCGTTATGTCCGAAATCCCAGTTTCCTCCTTAACTTCTCTTCTAACAGTTTCAATGTCGCTTTCCCCTTTCTCTATGTTCCCTTTAGGAAAATCCCAGTGTCCAGCCGGATAGTGCAGTAAGAGGAAAATATTCATCCCTTTATCCCTGTGAAATAGCACTGCTCCTGCGGAGCGCTCTTCTAGCAATGTTCTTTCCCATACCCAAACTACTATGCAATTAAGCTATTCCATTATTTACACTCTAACGTTGGAAAAAGCGTCTGCAATTGTCTGCCCAAGTTTCTTGTCCCCCGCAACAACAAAAGAAACTCGCTCTTTAGACATAACATCAATAGAATCTAGATCCTGCCCTATTCCTTGTACGAATCCTCCTGCCGATTTGACAAGGAATATGGAAGGCAAACAATCGTAGTTTCTCAACTGCTTTCCGGGCGCAACATATGCATCAGTCCTTCCAATTGCGACATACGCAATCTCAAGAGCAGCAGAGCCAAGCATTCTGGGATATCCCGTCTGGCTGACAAGGCTATACATTTTCTCCATGATTTCCTTGGGTCTTTCCACCCTTACTTTTAATTCGAAAGATATCAAAGCTTCAGAAATATTCCCAACATTGCTGAGTTTTTGCTTCTTTCCATCAAGGAATGCTCCTTTATCACCTGTAATCATCTCTCCAGAGACTAAATCCACAACGCCTGAAGCTTTCATTTCTCCAAACATGCACCCCTCAAGAATTCCTGCAGAGGCGCAAAATACAGGCACACCTCTGATCGCATTTGTGCTGCCGTCTATTGGGTCCATAAGCACAATCGGCGCATCGCTAGCTCCTTTCACTATCCCAACCTCTTCTGAGATGATGGTGCAACCGGGGAGGACTTTTCTAAATGAATCAATGAGTAGTTTCTCTGCCAGCGCATCAATGGCATAGGTAATGTCTCCTGAGGCACCCTTTCCTATTGCAGAGCGCATTTTAGCATCAGATCTTACCTCTGAGATTTCTTCGAATAGTCTTGTGAACGCGCTCCCAATTACACTGCGATAGTCCATCTCTTAGCACCTGTTGGCTGATTAGGAAAGGTTATTATGAATATGGAATAGGAAGAGTAAGAATTGCGTAAAATTAGGGTTGCACTTGTTGGAGTAGGCAATTGCGCCTCTGCCCTAGTGCAAGGTACCCAGTATTATAGGCTAAGAGGCGAAGAAGATTCTATCGGTCTTACTAGCTATTCTCTTGGAGGATACGATCCTGGAGATATAGAATTTGTAGCGGCCTTTGATGTGAATACGAAGAAGGTTGGAAAGGATCTCTCTGAAGCTATTTTTGAGAAGCCGAACAATACCATAAAGATCAGCGATGTTCCTAAGCTAGGAGTTACAGTCCAGAAGGGACAGTTGCTTGATGGTATTGGGAAGTATCTGAAGGACATAGTCCCTGTTGATGGCATAGCACCTACAGAAGTTTCGGACAAAATTACCGATGCACAAGCAGACATTGTCGTCAATTACCTTCCTGTCGGAAGTCCTGAAGCTACAAGGTTCTATGCCGGGCAAGCGATAGCAGCAAAGGCAGCATTCATCAACGCCATGCCTGTATTCATTGCTTCGAACGAAGAGTGGCAACAGAAGTTCTCTCAAGCCTCTCTGCCAGTAGCTGGAGACGATGTCATGAGCCAGCTAGGCGCGACTGTCCTCCACAAAACGATAGTGAAACTTTGCGTGGATAGAGGAGTCAAAGTCGATGAAACCTATCAGCTAAACCTTGGCGGCGATACGGACTTTCTGAACATGCTCGAAGAGAGCAGGCTTGTCGACAAAAGGGAGAGCAAGACGAGCGCTGTAAGAGCCATGGCACCATACGAGATTCCTACCAGAATAGGCCCCAGCGACTACGTCAGATTTCTTGACAACGACAAAATCTGCTACGTATATCTGAAAGGAAGATACTTCGGCAACATCCCTCTAACTATTGATGTTAAGTTGCATGTTGTTGATGCTTACAACAGCGCAGGCATCATTATAGATGCAATAAGAGGCACCGCACTGGCTCTCGAAAGAGGAGTTTCTGGACCATTAATTAGCGTGTCATCCTACTGCTTCAAGCATCCTCCATACCAATTGCCTTACGAGGAAGCAAAGCGCAGGTTTATGGAGTTTGTAGAGGGTAAGAGGGAACGCTAAGCCTCTTCAGCCTTTGTTTGAACAGCCCTTCTGACAAGTATCCACGTAACCAGCACTATAGCGATTCCTATTCCGACTGGAAGACCAAACCTTGCTGCTACGTTCTCGTTTACTGCTATGGTAACTTCAGGAGAAACCACCGTCACAGGTTGACCGTCAAACACGTGTGTTATCTTCGGCTGGAACTTCATCTGTTTGTTTGGTTCAGGACTTGTTGCAGTAATTCTAATAGTGGTCTTCCCGTTAGGTGCGAGCTGCTTTGGAGCTTCTAGTCCGCCTTGCACAACAATGTTCTGCGGTTCTCCTTCATTTATGGTCAGTCCGCTTATGGTAAACGGAGCTGGATTAGAAATGTCGATGATGATTTCGTATGGTGTATTATCTAGAATTGTACTGCTGGCAAATCTGATCTGAATTTCCGGCGTGTTGAAAATCTGTAATGGAATAGCCTCACTGCGAATCGCCTGTATCGAGCCTGCAAGCGTAAAGGTAGCAAGAGCACCAAGCAAACTAACATTCTCCGGTCTAAAGGTTTGTATCTCGTAGTTCAGTGAAATGGATTCGCCCGGTGCGAGAACTGAGCGAGAATCAGTGTTCCTCCCTTTAGCTACTCTTAATGGGCGATCTCCTCCTTCCAGACCCACATCAAATATTGCCTCTGAACCCTTATTTTCAAGCTTGAGGGCAACTGTGAAGTTGTATCCAATTGGAGCAGCTTGTCTGTTCAGGGTTTTCACGACGGTCATGGCGTTAGGGGTCACAACAGAGGGCGACAGCCTCTCAACCGTCAAATCTCCGACCTTGAAACTAACGAGTGCGGCGCCTGCTATCAGGTTCATCTTTGATGCGCCCTTGCTCAGGTAACTTACAGCCTTTGTTTGTGTTGGCGCTATACTCTCGATGCTGGCTGATAACCCGCTAGGTGATGGTGCAAAGTTAACTGATGATGAAAATGTCGTGCCCTTTGGAGCCGAATCTACTACTTCTAGTCCTGTTACTGGTCTTGTACCATCGTTTCTAATTGTAATGGTTGTTTCGAATATCCCCTCTCCTTTCGTCTTATTCTCCACCGATGCCTTTCCAATTAGCAGTGCAGGGATGTCAGGCCTTGTGTAATTCTCGAAGACCGTAAAGGTGTTCGACCTTATTGATTGAGGTTGATCATCGGTCCATTCGACTCTCCATGAAAGGTCTCTCTTCCTAAGAGTAAAACTGTCAAAGATTAGAGGAGCAGTGACCTTTATAGGCCTCAGCGGGTCAGGAGCAATCGCTGGTATAGTTTCGATTAGTTTGTCTCCGAGGAAGACTTTGACGCCAAAAGCGCTTCTCGCCCCGCCATTCCTTATCGCAAGAACAGCACTAGAATATGTGAAGGTGCTTTCGGCATCGCTTGTCTCAGCAATAGTTGGTGAGCTAGTCTTAGCGCGCAACACATACACAAACGTCTTGGACTGACCAGGCTCAAGCTTTGTTATGTTCTGGTCGGGTTCTGCTCGCGTAGCTTCAAAGTGCTGCTGCCACCAACTCTCCTTTGCAGATACGCGATCTATTGCAATGGTGCCTGCAGGCGCCACATTTTCGAACCTAATTCTGTACTCTAGAGTTTCTCCAGCCGCTACTGCTGCCTTGTCAACCTGCCTAGTTACAACAAGGATAGGAGGAGATTGAACCATTGCGAAATCAAAGCCGCTCCTGTTTTCTTTTGGAGTAAGAACCGATCTGATGGTCGTGCTCCTCGTGTCTGGAGCATAGTCAACAGGATACTTGTCGCGAGGAGGAATAAAGCCGCCAAATATCCTCAGTTCAAGGATGGAGCTCGTTGCTGAAGCAGATGCGTTAATTCCCCTAGCCTCTGGGAAGAGGTTTGAAAACTTCAGGCTCTTGTCCTTGATAGCATCGAACGTAATCCCTCCAACGGCAACCGAATAAACGAAACTTGCTCCTGCTTTCTTACCTCCAAGTGTCAAGACCGGGAGGGGATTGCTGAGGAACTTATCTATGGATACCAAAAGGTCAAAGCCCTTTCTGTTCTGGATGAGGTTCCAGATCTTTATCGGCAGGAACTTGCT